>NZ_JSYC01000054.1:0-33309 GCF_054823965.1 Gordonia sp. GN26
GCTATCGCTCCTCACACCTCAGCCGGCGGAGAGAGCCATCGCTATCGCTCCTCGCACCTCGAGCCTGGGGGCTCGTCGCGTGCGCTCCGCGGCCGGCTGCGTGGATCAGGCCGCAGGCTCGGCCGGTGCCTCGACCTTCTTCGGCAGCGTCAGCAGCGTGGCGATCGACAGTGCGACCAGCATGATGCCGCCGACCCAGGTCAGGACCTCGAGCGAGAAGACCGGCAGGATGATCATCACGATGCCGGCGATCACGGAGATGATGCCGGAGAGGATCAGGAACCAGGTCGGGCTGTGGCCGGACTTGGTGACCGCGCCGTAGAGGTCGGCGACGCCTTGGAAGATCCAGCCGATGCCGATGAACACGGCGAGCAGCCACAGCGCGTCGCCGGGGCTGAAGACCGCGATGACACCGGCGATCAGCACGATCGCGCCCACGATCCCTAGCAGGACACGGGTTCCCGTACTCAGGAACGACGCCGCGAACGCCTGGTAGATGCGGAAGATACCGGCGATGATCAGCGAGATCGCGAACAGGATCGCGACCACGACGATGGTCGGGCCGGGCCAGAGGATGGCGACGATGCCGAGGACGATGCCGACGATCGAGGTGAGGATCAGGGCCGTCCGGACGGCGCCGATCAGTTCATCAGGGAAATGCTTCGTGTACGCCGTCGCAAATGTCATGGTCGAAGGTTATCGCCCGGAGGGCCGTAACACGCTGTCCTTGAGGGCCTGTGGCACAAACTGATACTCGTACGGGTAGTAAGTATCGAATGACCTCCATCGCGTTCTTCGAGAGGGCCGACGACCCGTCCGGCGAGATCCGGTACCGTCCGACCACATTCGCAGCGAGTCTCTGGGCTCCGGGAACCCTCAACGGTCCGGCGGTGTGCGCGCTCGCCGCCCGGGCGGTCGAGGTGGAATTCGGCACGGAAGAGTTCCTGCCCGCTCGGTGCACGATCGATCTGTTCAAGGCCGCCCGTGACGTTCTCACCTCCACCCGCACGCGACTCGTCCGTTCCGGCGGGCGCATCCGCGTCGTCGATGTGGAGATCGTCCAGCATCCGGAGGGCGCCGACGAGGTGGTCGTCGCGCGCGGGACGACAGTGTTTCTGCGGACGTCGACCAACCCTCCGGGGGAGCGGTGGCACCGGCCGCCGGAAACCGTCACCTTTCATCCGCCGGCGACCACCGGCGACGACCTCGCACCGCGATTCGCCTCCGACGCACCGGACGGCGGTCTCGGCGAGTGGCAGCGCGACATGTCCGGTCATCAGAACGGTCACCGTAAGCGGATCTGGACCCGCGCGGCCCCGATCGTGCCGGGCGAGGAGCCGACGCCCTTCCAGCGCGCGGTGGTCAGCGCGGAGTCCGCGAGCCTGGTCTCGAACTGGGGTGATACCGGCATCGGTTTCATCAATTGCGATCTCACCGTCGCGCTGAGCCGCCTACCCCACGGCGAGCGGGTCGGCGTCGAGGCGGACGTCCACATCGAGGACGACGGGGTCTCGGTGAGCAACGCCGGCCTCTACGACGCCGACGGCATGTTCGGGACGGCGCTCGTCACGGCGGTGAACAACGCTGCCGCCCAGATCGACTTCACCACCGTGGACACCTCCGAGCGGTATCGCGAAGCCTGAGGAAAACCCGTATTCACCCAGGTGAATTACTTCCCACAGGGCTCTCAGGTCTTGATAAGGTCACGCCCATGACACGACACCTTCATCGGCTGCTGCTGGGTCTCGTCGTCTCGACCCTCGCGTTTGCCCTGACGTCGACGCTGGCCTCGCCGGCGCAGGCCGGCAACGTGGCGGGCCCGGCGAGCATCGTCAACCGCCTCACGGGCCCGTTCGCCATGAACGACACGATCGGCCGCTACAACATCGTCGGCACCGACCTGGGCGTCATGTGGGACAACGGCCGCGGTGAGATACTCACCGCCTTCGGCGACACCCAGTCGTTCAACGGCTGGTCACTGCTCTACGGCCAGCTGTACTACTGGCGGTCCAACGTTCTGCTGCGCAGCACCGACCGCAACCTGGCCGACGGCATGACGTTCACCTCCCACGCCGGCCGTCCTGGCCACGCCAAGCGCCTGCTGAAGCCGAACGTGCGCAAAGAGGTCACCATCATCCCGACCGCGGGTGTCGCCGCCAACGGCAAGCAGTACATGACCGTCATGTCGGTCAAACGCTGGGATTCACCGGGCATCTGGACGACCAACTGGTCGGGCCTGGTCGTCTCCGACGACAACGGGGAGAACTGGCGCGCCCTCAACGCCTTCCGCCCGAACGGCGGCGGCAACAAGAAGTTCCAGATGGGCGCCTTCCTCAAGGTCGGCAAGACCATCTACTACTACGGCACCCCCGACGGCCGCTGGGGCGGCGTCTATCTCGCCCGGGTCGACGAGAAGGACATCGAGAACCTCGGCAAGTGGGACTACTTCTCCTACGGCCGCTGGGTCCGCAACAACCCCGGCGCGGCCACCCCGGTGATGGGTGCGCCGACCGGCGAGATGTCGGTCGCCTGGAACGACTACCTCGGCAAGTACATCTCGCTGGCCAGCCAGGACATCGGCGTGACACTTCGCACCGCCGACAAGCCCTGGGGCCCTTGGACCTCCGGCGAGCTGGTGGCACCGTCGGCCGACCCGTACACCGGTTACGCGCCGTACATCCACCCGTGGTCGAAGGGCAGCACCCTGTACTTCACCTACTCGATCTCGATCGGTTACCAGGTCTACCTGATGAGGTTGCCGCTCAAGCGATGACGCCAGCGATGTGGGGCGGTTCGGGGATCTCCTCGAACCGCCCCACATCTCTTTCTCGGTGTCAGTTCTGGGTCACGGTGTCAGTTCTGGCCCAGCATCGCCCTCATCTGGTCGATCTCGGCCTGCTGCGTCGTCCTGACCTGTGTGGCAAGTGTTCTGGTGGCCGGGTCGGTGCCGTTGGCCAGTACCTCGTCGGCCATCGCGATGGCACCCTCGTGGTGCCGGATCATGCCCTCGAGCCACAGTCGGTCGAACTCCCCGCCGCTCGCCTGACGGAGGGCCGCCATCTGCTCGGCGGACATCATTCCCGGCATGTCCCCGTGCCCCATATCCTCGGGCCCCATGTCCCCGTGGTCCATGCCGTCACCGTGGTCGGAGTCCTTGTCGTCGTCCATGTGTCCGGTGACCGGCACACCCCACGACTTCAAACGCGCTGTCATCTGGTCGATCTCGTCGTCCTGCGCGTCCTCGATGGCGTCGGCGAGGGTAATCAGTTCGCGGTTCTGCGTCCGGCCCTCGACGAGGTCGGCCATCATCACCGCCTGCCGGTGGTGAGGGATCATCTCGGTGGTGAACTCGACGTCCGCGTCGTTGTGCTTCGCGGCGGGCGACTGGCCGGGCGCCGTCGCGACCGCCTGGGACGAGGTCTCCGGGCGGTCGGCCGTGGTGCTGCCGGAAGGTGAATCGTCGGATGAACACCCGGCGAGCGTGAGTGCGAGCGCGGCGCCGACGGCGGTTCCGAACCCGGCGCGGCGTCGGACAATTGCATTGTGCTGTAAAGACATCAGGATTTCCTTGCTGAGAGTTGTCGGGTATGACGCCACCGCGGACCCGACGGGGGTCCGCAAAAATCCCCTCAGCAGCGGATCACCTGTAATTGCAGGTGGTTTCGGATCGCCCACGGGGGCGGACGCCCCAGGACGGCGACGCCCCGACGAGCCGGACGGCACAGCCCGGCCACCGACAGGGACAGGAATGCCCATACGAGTAGGACGAGGGCCACGGGCGGGATGTCGACGCCGGCGGCGCGGGTGAACACACACGCATGGTCGTGGTCGCCGCAGTCGTCACCGGACATCGACGGAGGCTCGCCCATCACCGCGGCGGGCGCCATCTGCGTGTCTCCCACCGCGTGATGACCGGCGTGGCCGGGGTGGGCGTCGGAATGACCGGGCGCCGTGCCCGGACCCGCGATCACGGTGTGCATGAGCATCACCGCGAGCGCGAGAGGAAGTATCAGCCCCCGGAACCGGATGGCAGTCCGGGGCGCGGGCCGGCTCACCTGTCCCAGGCTAGCGAGGTCAAGACGCGGGCGTCGAGACCTTCTCCGCGTCGGGATCCTCGGTGCCGGAGTCGACGTCCGCGGCTTCTGCATCGGCCTCCGCGGCCCGCCGCTCCTGCCGCGGGATCAGGTACTTCCGGTCGATGATCCGGTAGACCGCGATCACCGCTGCGGCGAGACCCCACCCGAGCAGGATGTCGAAGATGTAGTGCTCGGCGGTGTAGACGAGGGCGAAGGCCATCGCCAACGCGTAGCCCATGAACAGTGTTTTCCCGAGCGCCTTGACCCGTGGCCACATGAAGAGCGCCAGCAGCATGGTGAGGCCGGCGTGCAGCGACGGGATGGCCGCGACGAGATTGGACTTGCCCTGTCCGAGCGTGACGAGCTGCGACGCCATGCTGATGTTCAGGAAGTTCCAGCCGCGCGCGGAGATCCGCTCGACGTACGGTGCCGCGTCGGGGTACGCGTTGTCCAGCGGTCCGAGGAGACCTCCCGGCTCGTCGGCGTCCTGTGAGTACATGCAAATCGGATCGCGGGGATAGTCCTGCACTTCGACGGCGGTGCATCGCGCCGCCGCCCACGGCGGTGCGCCGGGGACGAGGGTGTACCCGATCAGCGCGAGGAATGTGGTCGCCACGAAGCAGGCCGCGTAGCGGCGCCAGGCGTGGCGATCCTTCAACCACAGCCAGGCGGCCACCGCGTAGGGAACGATGAAGTACGACATGTAGACCACGCTGACGATGACCTCCCACCACGGAGGACTCGCCTGTTTGAGCTGTTCCTGCAGCCACGCGGTCGGGGTGACGTCTCCACCCATGAGCCATTTGTCGAAGTCGATCGCCAGATGCCAGTGGGTCGGCATTCCGACGATCTGGGCGATGTTGCGCGTCCAGTCGTAGAGGATCAGGATCAGCGCGAACGGCGCCCAGTCGAGGATGATCGTGATGAACTTGCGGCGCCCGATACTCGCCGCGGCGAGGCCGAGGCAGAGCAGGATGATGAGCCGCGTGCGGTCCCACGCCAGGCCTTCGAGGTAGATGTGCACCGCCATCACCAGGAACCAGGCGGTGACCGCGATGCGCCGGACCATGGTCAGGTCGCGGCGGTTCTCCGGATGGGCTTCCATCTCGGCGGCGGCCGCCAGGTCGTCGAGGACCGGGGCCATCTCCGGCGGCTCGGCGTCCGGTCCCGGCCGACCGGACGCCGACAGCGTTCCATCCGCCGAGGTCGTGTCATCAGGCTTCTGGCCCTCACGGCGCTCCGAGGACTTACCCGACCGCGGGAAGCCCACCGACTCGTCAACACTCACCCGACACAATCCCGCCCGTCACGCCCCGCAGGGCACCCACGCTCGTAACCTGCCGTCAGTGTAATGGCCATGTCCGGTTGGCGAGCCACCGCTGCGCAGCACGTGCGTGCCGGTCGTCGTGACCACCTCGATCACCCGCGTCGACGACCCGTTTCGGCGGATTCACGCCCCCTGGACGTGTCGTGGATCACACTGGAGACCTGCAATGTCCCACCCCGGAGGAGGTCTCGGTGCCCAATCGCTACCTGCGCTACGGCGACCAGCGCTACATCATCACCAAGGAGGCGGAGGCTCGGCTGAACCGCACCCTCGATGCGGTGTACTCCGACGGGACCCGCGGTCATGAGTGGCTCAACCTGTACCACGACAGTGCGGCCCCCTGCCGCCTGCTGATCGCGGCCGGGGTACCGATCACGATCGAGACGGAGCCTGCACCGGGCGAGTGAACCGACGCGTCGAACGAGCCGATCCCGGGCACCGGCGGTGCCGCCCGGAGGCGGCCACTATCGTTGATGCATGCGCATCGGAGCACACCTTCGCGAAGACACCGACCCGTTGGTCACCGCCGCCGAACTCGGCATCGACGTCTTCCAGATGTTCGTCACCGATCCGCAGAGCTGGAAGAAGCCGCAACCCAATCCGCATGCGGCCGCTATCCGCGAATCCGACATCGACGTCGTGGTGCACTCCAGCTATCAGATCAACGTCGCGAGCCTGAACAACCGGCTGCGCATGCCGTCGCGCAAGGCCGTCGAACAACAGGCCGCCGCAGCCGCCGAACTCGGGGCCTTCGGCCTCGTCGTGCACGGCGGGCATCTACGGGACGGCGAGGAGTCCGCCGAGGGATTCGCCAACTGGCGCAAGCTCTTCGACCGCCAGGTCGACAAAGGCGGCTTCGGGGTCCCGATCCTGATCGAGAACACCGCGGGCGGCGATCACGCGATGGCACGCACCCTCGAGTCCATCGACCGGCTGTGGGAGGCGGTCGGCGACTTCGAGCAGGCCGGCTTCTGCCTCGACACCTGCCACGCCTGGGCCGGCGGTGAGGACCTCGTCGGACTGGTCGAGCGCGTCAAGGAGATCACCGGACGTATCGACCTGGTGCACCTCAACAACTCCCGCGACGAGTTCGACTCCGGCCGCGACCGCCACGCCAACCTGGCGTCGGGTCAGATCGACCCCGAGGTCCTCGCCGCCGTGGCCAAGGCCGCCGACGCGCCGGTGATCCTCGAGACACCCGCCGAAGGCATCCCCGCCGACCTCGCATACCTGCGCTCGGCGCTCTAGCCGCTCACGACAGATTCCATCCCGGCACCGGCGGCGTGACCGGGTATGCCGCCACGTTCATGTCAACGGTCCCGTCGCAGGGCCCGCCGTCGATCGTGGTGCGCCACACGCCTTTCAGCGTGCCGTCGCCCTGCGGGGTGTAGGTCGCGACCGACGTCGCCGGCCGCCACACCTTGGGCACGCCCTCGCCCTGCCAGCAATCCCACTCCCAGTCGTAGCGATGCACCCAGGACCCCCCTTCCCAGGTGTAGCGCGGCGGCTGCGGCAGCGTCGGATTGGCGGGTTTCGGGCCGTCGACCACCGTGGCCACGCACGTCCCGCCGTCGCATGAGCTCCGGAACGTGTAGTCGTCGGAGAAGTCCGGTTCCGGCTGCCGCGCGGCGAGGCTGGTGCCTGTCTTCGACGCCGCAAAGCGTTTCAGCGTGTACACCCCGTTCCACTCGGGATCCGCGGCGTTCGCCGGGGCGGCGCTCACCATGGGCGCCAGCGCCACCGCAGCAATCACTGCCACGACCGTGACGATCCGAGCCCGGCTTCCACTTCGTATGTCCATGCGCGATTGGACCGCATACGCCCGCCACCTGCAGCGGTTACCGGATTTGTCGCGCAACATAGTGCGCCCCTCCCATCGGTCAGATCACACAGATGAACGATTGATCCCCCGGCGATATGGGGCTATATTGGCGGTTACCGGCGAGTAACTTAGCTCGAACCGAGACAGCTACACCACGCCCGGCCGGTACCTACTTCAACCAAGTGGGGTCGGACCGGGACCTGGCAACAACACCGTCATCACGCATACGGCCACACCAGAGAAGGAATTCACCATGGGCCATTACAAGAGCAACATGCGCGACCTGCAGTTCAACCTGTTCGAGCTGTTCGAGCTCGACAAGGTGCTGGAGTCGGGCGACTTCGGCGACCTCGACCACGAGACCGCCGTCGACATGCTCCGCGAGGTCAAGGCACTCGCCGAGGGGCCCATCGCCGAATCCTTCGTCGACGCCGACCGCAACCCGCCGGTCTTCGACCCCGAGACCCACAGCGTCACCATCCCGGAGAGCTTCAAGAAGTCCTACAACGCCCTCGTCGAAGGCGGCTGGGACAAGATCGGCATCCACGAGGAGCTCGGCGGCCTTCCCGCCCCGCGTTCGCTGTACTGGGCCATCGGCGAGATGATCCTCGGCGCCAACCCGCCGGTGTTCATGTACGCCGCCGGCGCCGGTTTCTCCGAGATCTTCTACAACAACGGCACCGACGAGCAGAAGAAGTGGGCCACCATCTGCGCCGAGCGCGGCTGGGGCGCCACCATGGTCCTCACCGAGCCCGACGCCGGTTCGGACGTGGGCGCCGGCCGCACCAAGGCCACCCAGCAGGAGGACGGCTCCTGGCACATCGACGGTGTGAAGCGCTTCATCACCTCGGCCGACCAGGACATGACCGAGAACATCTTCCACCTCGTCCTCGCCCGCCCCGAAGGCGCCGGCCCGGGCACCAAGGGTCTGTCGCTGTTCTTCGTGCCGAAGTTCCACTTCGATTTCGAGACCGGTGAGCTCGGCGAGCGCAACGGCGTCTTCGTCACCAACGTCGAGCACAAGATGGGCATCAAGGCCTCGGCCACCTGTGAGGTCACCTTCGGCCAGCACGGCGTTCCCGCCAAGGGCTGGCTCGTCGGCGAGGTCCACAAGGGCATCGCGCAGATGTTCGAGGTCATCGAGCACGCTCGAATGATGGTGGGCACCAAGGCCATCTCGACGCTGTCGACCGGTTACCTGAACGCGCTCGAGTACGCCAAGGAGCGCATCCAGGGCGCCGACATGACCCAGATGACCGACAAGGCCGCACCGCGTGTGTCGATCACCCACCACCCGGACGTGCGTCGTTCGCTGATGACCCAGAAGGCCTACGCCGAGGGCCTGCGCGCGGTCTACCTCTACACCGCGTCGCACCAGGACGAGGCCGCCGCGAAGATCGTCTCCGGCGCCGACGCCGAGATGGCCGCCCGCGTCAACGATCTGCTGCTCCCGATCGTCAAGGGCGTCGGCTCCGAGCGCGCCTACGGCACCCTCGGCCACGAGTCGCTGCAGACCCTCGGTGGTTCCGGCTTCCTGCAGGACTACCCGATCGAGCAGTACATCCGTGACTCGAAGATCGACTCGCTCTACGAGGGCACCACTGCCATCCAGGCGCAGGACTTCTTCTTCCGCAAGATCATCCGCGACAAGGGCCAGGCCCTGGCACACGTCGCCGGTCAGATCCAGAGCTTCATCGACTCCGAGGCCGGCAACGGTCGCCTGAAGACCGAGCGCGCTCTGCTGAAGACCGCCCTCGAGGACGTCCAGGCGATGGCCGCCTCCCTGACCGGCAGCCTCATGGCCGCCCAGGAGAACTCGGCCGAGCTGTACAAGGTCGGCCTCGGTTCGGTCCGCTTCCTGATGGCCGTCGGCGACCTGATGATCGGCTGGCTGCTCCTCCGTCAGGCCGAGATCGCCCTCAAGGCACTCGACAACGGCGCATCGGACAACGACAAGGCCTTCTACGAGGGCAAGGTCGCCGTGGCCGGCTTCTTCGCCAAGAACATGCTGCCGCTGCTCACCGCCGTCCGCGTCACCGTCGAGAACGTCGACAACGAAATCATGGAGCTCGACGAAGCGGCTTTCTGATCTCTGCCGCAAACCCACCCTAGATCGGCAAACCCACCACCTTGCGAGGCGGTGGGTTTGCCCATTTCTGGTGGGTTTGCGGACCGGTCACTCGAGCAGTGAGACGCAGTATCCGGTCGGCTTGGGGCTGGCCACGTAGTACTTGCCCTGTCCCTCAGGACAATCCGGCTCCCGCGATTCCTTGGTCTCGACCTTGAAGTTGGTCGCCTCGCCCGCCGGAACCGGCCCGCCGCAGTCGATCTCGCGGGCCCGGGCGAGCGACGTCGCGTCTGCGCCCGACGATTCGGGCAGGTGATAGCACTTGCCCTCCTGGAAGACCTGCGCCAGACACAGGACCTCCTTCTCGTTGCCGGCGAACCAGAACGTCGAATAGCTCAGCCCGCAGCCGAATCGACCGAACGATTTCGAGGCGACGACGTAGTGGAAGTCGGTGTTCTCACAGGAGATCTTCTTGGCCCGTAGAGAATCCGACGAGGACGTGATCGCGAGGCACTGCCCGACCTCGACGTCGTCGGCATCGGAGACGATCGATCCGTCGCTGTTCCGGACCAGCAGCACCGCGCCGGCGATCACCAGTCCGCCCACCAGCAGTGCAACAAGACCGAGCGTGATCCAGAGTCCCTTGCGACTCTTCTTCGGCGGCGGACCCCAGGGTCCCGGCGGATATGCTCCTGCCGGTGGCTGTCCCGGGTACGGCCCCGGCTGACCCGGATAAGGCGACTGCCCGGGGTACGGGGCCTGTCCGGGGTACGGCGCTTGTCCGGGATACGGGGCTTGTCCGGAATACTGTCCGGGCGCAGCCTGATACGGCGGGCCGGCGTTCGGTGGATACGGTCCCTGCGGTCCCGGCCGGCCCTGATGGCCGTGGCCGGGATACCCGGGCCCGGGTGGCGGCGTGGTCATCCGGCGAGCGTAGCCCGATACCCGGCCGGCCGAGCTCGGCAACTCCGCAAAACCCACCCCTTTCGGCAGATCCACCACCACGGGAGGGGTGGGTTTGCCCAGAAAGGGTGGGTTTGCGGACGGGGCCCCGCAAACAGCCGAACCCACCACCCCGCAGGGCAGTGGGTTCGGCAGAGAGTGAGTTGGTTCGGACTACTTCGGTGGCATCCGGATGCCGCCGTCGACGCGGATCACCTCGGCGTTCATGTAGCTGTTGGTGACCAGCTCGACGACCATCGAGGCCAGCTCGTCGGGAGCGCCCAGACGGTGCGGGAACAGCACCGACTCGCCCAGCTTCGCCTTGAACGCCTCGGCGGCCTCGCCCTCACCGTAAATCGGGGTGTCGATCAGGCCGGGGGCGATGGTGTTGACGCGGATACCGACCGCGGCCAGATCGCGGGCGACCGGCAGGGTCATGCCGACGACGCCGCCCTTGGACGAGGAGTACGACGCCTGGCCGATCTGGCCGTCGAAGGCGGCGACACTGGCCATGTTGACGATCGCGCCGCGCTCGCCGTGGGCGTCGAGCGGCTCGTTGCGGCTCATCGCGGTGGCGGCGAGGCGGATGAAGTCGAAGGTGCCGATCAGGTTGATCGCGATGACCTTCTTGTAGGCGTCCAGGTTGTGCGCCGAACCGAACTCGCCGTCGCGGCCGATGGTGCGCTGCGCCCAGCCGATGCCGGCCGAGTTGACCAGGGCGCGCAGCGGGCCGAGTTCGGTGGCCGCGTTGATGGCGGCTTCGATCTGTTCGGTCGAGGTGACGTCGACGCTGACGAAGACACCGCCGATCTCCTTGGCGAGCTCCTCCCCCTTGTCGGCGTTCAGGTCGGCGACGACGACCTTCGCACCCTTGGCCGCCAGCTGGCGGGCCGACGCGGCGCCGATGCCCGACGCTCCACCTGTGACGATTGCACTAGCTCCGTTGATATCCACGTCTCGGAATATATCGAACGTTCGTGAGATGTGGAACACATGCGGGGCATTGTTCCATTCACCTCACGGTGCGGGCCGGGCTCAGATGCACTTGACGATCGGCTCCGGCGCGTAGCGCACGGTCCGGGTGTACCGGTTGACCTCTTGTCCGGTGCGGGCGTCGCGGATGATCCGGGTGTTCGACGTCGTGAAGCCCTTGCTGCCGCTGCTCGCGATGCAGTCGTCGCCCTTGGGGAGCTTGATCCGTTCCGGTTCGGTGGGGTCGGTCCGCTCGCCGGTGATCGACTCGACCTCGAAAGCCTTGGTGCCCCACAGCCTCACGGTGACCGCGGCCGGCGACCAGCTGGTCTCGATGAGCACACCGTGCCGGGTGTTGTTGCGGAACTTCAGGTCGATCGCACCTTCGAAGACGGTGGCCTCCCGGGCCTCCGGGTAGCGCGAGATGTAGTACGCGTGCTCGGTGTGGTCGACGTCCTCGAGTCCCGCGAAGTAGGCGGCGTTGTAGAGGGTCGTCGCGAACTGGGAGATGCCGCCGCCCACGGCCGTCGCCGCGCGGCCGTTGTTGATGATCGTCGAGTCGACGTATCCCTCGGCCGTACCTCGCGGACCGGTATGGCCGTTGAGTGAGAAAACCTTGCCGGGCAGGACCAGCGCACCGTCGACCTCGGCCGCGACGAGGCGGATGTTCTCACCGGAGGCACTCGAGAAACCGTCGGTGGTGTACTCGCTGATCAGCTCGTTCACACCGAGTTTGCGGGCGGCGTCGGTGGTGAGCTTGGGGTCGACGTCGTCGTAGACCACGTCGGCGGTGCGGTTGCCGCCGTCTGCGGTCGCGGTCGTCGCGAGAGCCTGAAGTGTCTTGTCCCAGTTGATCTTCGAGCCGATGACCGCGGGCACGACGGTCGGTCGGCCGCTCGCGAGGCTGAATCGCGCACTGACCGCGGGCCGTTGGGAGGGATCGAGCTCGGGAGCCAGCGATTTACGGGCCGTCGTCTCGTCGACGCGCGGCGTGAGTCCGCCTCGCCCGTCCGGTCCGAAGGTAAGCATCGCTGCGATGTCACCTGTCGGGACCTCGACAGTGCGCTTGCGCCGGTCGACCAGCTTCACCGGCGCCGACGTCGCGCGGTCGGCGGGGCCGGCCACGGTGGCGGCGACGACCGCCGAGCTCACGGTCGGCGAGAAGGGTTCCATCGGCAGGTCCACGGGCATGCCGTCGAGCCAACGGTCGACGAGCACGGCCGCGGCGGCCTGACGGGCGACGCGCTCACCCGGTGCCGGCTCGTCGCCGACCGGCGTGGCGCCGTCATAGTGCACGCCACCTTCGACCGCAGCCTTCTCCAGCGACCGACGGTTGGCGTCGAGGGCCTTGTTCATGGTGGCGGGATCGATCGTCACGACGGGCTCGACGTCGAGGTGACGGCCGAACAGTGACAGGAAGCGGGTCACCGGGTTCCGCGGTTGTTCGAGGAGACGTGCGCGGGTCGCGTCCGCGTCGAAGGTGAGACCCAGCTCGGCGGGTGCGACCTCGGCCGAGCCCTCGGGAGTCCGCAGGACGACTGGCTGCGTGGAACGTGTCGTCAGTTCTTCGATGACGGGATCGAGCTCGACGGCGTCGCGGTTGCTCGCCGGGATCCCGCCGATGACGGCCCCACGGGCGGAGTGATCGCGGGAGGCCACGAAGTCGATGGAGAGGGCGAGCGTCAGGATGACGACGACGACGATCGCAGCGCGTACCGCGTGGCGTGCTCGCCCGGCGCTCGTGGTCACAACTCCATCCATCACGGCTGAATACCTGGGCCAGTCGGGGGGGTGGCCGCAGAACTCATACCCCAGAAATGTAGGTGCTCCGGCTGAGCTGTCGGGTCGGGGGTCTGACAGCTCTGCCGGAGCTGCCTTCATGTTTACGCTACTTTTCGGCCATTGACACGTCCGGGGCCACGTTTAGTCCAAACATGTGACGAAGGACCCCATTTCGAGGTCCAAAAAGAGACGGATCGAGCGATTCGTCGCCCGACCCGTCCCTTTACCGCTCCCTGAGTAGCCCGGAGCCCGCGGAGGGGCGTATCGAAGGGACGCAGCCGTCGCCGAGTCCCTTCGATACGCTCGCAAGCTCGCTACTCAGGGAGCAGGGCGTGCCAGTCGAGGAGTCAGCCCTCGATGATCGCGGTGACGCCCTGTCCGCCGGCGGCGCAGATCGAGATCAGCGCACGACCGCCACCGTTCTCCTTGATCTGCTTCGCCGCCTGCGCGACGATGCGGCCGCCGGTTGCGGCGAACGGGTGACCCGCGGCGAGCGACGAGCCGTTGACGTTGAGCTTGGACCGATCGATGGATCCGAGCGCGGAGTCGAGGCCCAGGCGCTCCTTGCAGTACTCCTCGGACTCCCAAGCCTGCAGGGTCGCGAGGACCACCGACGCGAATGCCTCGTGGATCTCGTAGAAGTCGAAGTCCTGCAGGGTGAGACCGTTGCGGGCCAGCAGGCGCGGCACGGCGTAGGTCGGGGCCATGAGCAGGCCGTCGGGTCCGTTCACGTAGTCGACGGCCGCGGTCTCGCTGTCGACGAAGTACGCGAGCACCGGCAGACCGCGCTCGGCAGCCCACTCGTCGCTGCCGAGCAGCACGGTCGACGCACCGTCGGTGAGCGGGGTCGAGTTGCCGGCGGTCATCGTCGCGTCGCCGAGGGAGACGCCGAAGACGGGCTTGAGCTTGGCGAGCTTCTCCGCGGTCGAGTCGCCGCGCAGGTTCTGGTCGCGGGTCAGGCCCATGAACGGGGTGATCAGGTCGTCGAAGAAACCGTCGTCGTAGGCGGCGGCCATGTTCTGGTGGCTGCGTGCGGCGAGCTCGTCCTGGTCGGCGCGCTTGATGCCGAATTCCTTGGCGGTGATGGCCGCGTGCTCGCCCATCGACATCCCGGTGCGCGGCTCGCCGTTCTGCGGGATCTCGATCCCGAGCTTGGTGAGCAGCTTCGCCGCGCCGAGGATCTGGTCCTTGGTCGACCGGGCACGGTTGACCTCGAGCAACTGGCGACGCAGGCCCTCGCCCACGGCGATCGGGGCATCGGAGGTGGTGTCGACGCCGCCGCCGATCGCGGCGTCGTAGCGGCCACGGGCGATGCCGTCGGCGACGGTCGTGATGGCCTGCAGACCCGTTCCGCACGCCTGCTGGATGTCGAAGGCGGGGGTGTAGGGCGACAGCGCCGAACCCAGCACCGATTCGCGGATGAGATTGAAATCACGGGCGTGCTTGAGCACGGCACCGCCGGCGACCATGCCGAGCTGCTCACCCTGCAGGTTGAAGCGGCTCACCAGGCCGTCGAGCGCGGCGGTGAACATCTCCTGGTTGCTGACCTTGGCATATGCCTTGTCCTGGCGCGCAAACGGAATGCGGTTGCCGCCGAGGATCGCCACCGGGCGCTCGGTGCGGGTCTCGGGCTTCTTCGGGGTGCTGCTGTTGTCTGCCACGTCGATCTCCAGGGTCGTGTGCGGTATCTATAGCGTATTCTTACTCAAGAGTAAGTTCGTTGTCGAACGACAGTCAGAGGAGATCCAACATGGCCGCCAACGGAACAACTGGCCTGTACTCGAGCTTCGTCCATTCCGGCCCGGGCGCTTTCATCGCCAAGCAGGCCGGCCTTCCCGTCCCGCCGCCCCTGCGGCGATACAAGCCGTCGGAGCCGCCGCTGCCTGGTCCGGTGCTGCTCGGGGGCTCGGGACGCCTCGTCGAACCGCTCCGGGAGATGCTCTCGGGCGACGACTATGACCTCATCCAGAACGCCCTGACCGGCCGCAGCGCCGACAAGTACGGCGGCCTGGTCTTCGACGCCACCGGCATCACCTCCCCGGCCGAGCTGCGTCAGTTGTTCGAGTTCTTCCAGCCGGCCATGCGGTCGACCGCGCCGTGCGCGCGCTTCCTGGTCATCGGCACCACGCCGGAGCTGGTGACCGACCCGTCCGAGCGCGTCGCACAGCGTGCTCTCGAGGGCTTCACCCGCTCGCTCGGCAAGGAGCTGCTCAAGGGCTCCACCGTCCAGCTCGTGTACGTCTCGCCCGATGCCAAGACCGGTCTGAGCGGCCTGGAATCGACCGTACGCTTCGTGCTGTCGGCCAAGTCCGCTTTCGTCGACGCACAGGTGATCCGCGTCGGATCTGCCGACGCGACCGCCCCGAAGGACTGGGATCGCCCGCTCGAGGGCAAGGTCGCCGTGGTGACCGGCGCCGCCCGCGGCATCGGCGCGACCATCGCCGAGGTCCTCGCACGCGACGGCGCCCACGTCATCGCGGCCGACGTCCCGCAGGCCGGCGACGCACTGTCGGAGACCGCCAACAAGGTCGGCGGCACCGCGTTCCCGCTGGACGTGACCGCCCCCGACGCCGGTGACAAGCTCGCCGAGCACGCCCTCGAGCGTCACGGCGGCATCGACATCATCGTCAACAACGCCGGCATCACCCGCGACAAGCTGCTCGCCAACATGGACGACGCCCGCTGGGACGCCGTCATCGCGGTGAACCTGATCGCCCCGCAGACCCTCGTCGAGAAGCTGCTGGAGAAGGGCGCGCTCCGTGAGGGCGGCGCGGTCATCGACGTCTCGTCGATCGCCGGTATCGCCGGTAACCGCGGTCAGACCAACTACGGCGCATCGAAGGCCGGTGTCATCGGCCTGGTCGACGCCTACGCACCGATCCTGGGCGAGAAGGGCATCACCATCAACGCCGTCGCCCCGGGCTTCATCGAGACCAAGATGACCGCGGCGATCCCGCTGGCCACCCGTGAGGCCGGCCGCCTGATGAGCTCGCTGCAGCAGGGTGGCCAGACCGTCGACGTCGCCGAGACCGTCGCGTACTTCGCCAACCCGGCGAGCTCCGCCATCACCGGCAACGTGGTCCGCGTCTGCGGCCAGGGATTCCTGGGTGCGTGATGGGTAAGACGATCACTCTTCCCGGCGCCCCCGGCACCGGCGAGCTGTACGGCAAGGCCGTCACCGGGATGCTGCCGGGCATCGGCAAGCCTGCCCGCGTCCCGGCCGACGCACCCCTCCCCGACACGCACTACCGGATCGAGGACGTCCGCGTCGATCCTGCTGCGCTGCAGGCGTATTGCCATGCGACCGGCCAGCGCTTCGGCGCCGCCCTGCCGGTGACATACCCGTTCGTGTTGCAGTTCCCGGTGGTCATGAAGCTGCTGACGTCGGACGAGTTCCCGTTCGGCGCAATCGGTTCGGTTCACATGTCGAACAAGATCGAGCGGAAGCGCCCGATCGAGGTCGGCGAGCCGCTGTCCATCGAGACGCACGCCGAGAACCTGCGCGAACACCGCAAGGGCATCCTCGTCGACGTCATCAGCGAGATCAGCGTCGGCACCGAGCTGGTGACCACGCAGACGGCGACCTTCCTCAAGCAGCAGCGGACCAGCCTGTCCGACGAGCCGCGCGGTCCCGAGCCGAAGTCGAAGACCCCGCCGCCGCCGGATTCGGTTCTGTCCGTGGACCTGGGACGCATCCGCGAGTACGCCGCCGCGTCGGGTGACCGCAACCCGATCCACATGGCGAACCTGACCGCCAAGGCCTTCGGGTTCCCCAAGGCGATCGCCCACGGGATGTGGAGTGCCGCAGCGGCAATCGCGAACGTCGAGGCGCAGCTGCCCGGCGCGGTCACCTACGACGTGAAGTTCGGCAAGCCGATCCTGCTGCCCGCCAAGGTGAACCTCTACACCCGCCGCATCGACGGGGAGGGCAACTTCGACATCGCGATCCGCGACCGTCGCAAGGGATTTCCGCACCTCACCGCCACGACGCGGAAGGGCTGAGGGCTTCGCTCACGATCTCCGTTCCCGCTCACCCCAATCGCGTGAGCGGGAACGGATCGTGTGAGCGTCCCTTCGATACGCTCGCAAGCTCGCTACTCAGGGAGCAAGGGGTGCGCTCGCCACTCAGGGAGCAGGGGCGCGCTCAGATGTCGGTACCGACACCCTTCAGGCCGCGCCAGGCGATGCCGACGAGCATATTGGTGGCCTTCTCGAGGTCGACGTCGCCCTCGGTGATGCGGTCGGCGACGGCCTCGCAGGCGCCGACGATGGCGACTGCGGTGAGTTCGAAGTCGATGTCGCCGGCGGTCTCGACGGTGGTACCGGCCTTGATGAGCTGGGCGACCATCTCGGTCACACGCTGGCGGCTGTCGGAGACGATGCCGGCGAAGCTCGCGGTCCCGATCGCGACGCGGTACAGCACGCGCCAGGACTCGCGGTTCTCGTGGACGAAACGCAGGAACTCGCGGATGACGGTGACGGCCTGCTCGCGCTGGGTGAGGGACGGGTCGAATCCGACGCTCATCGCGTCGATGAAGAGTCCGGACTCGCGGGCGATGCAGGCGCTGAACAGCTCTTCCTTGGAGCCGTAGTACAGGTACAGCATCGGCTTGGAGATCTGCGCCTCGGACGCGATGGCGTCCATCGAGGTCTCACGGAAACCGTTCTGCGCGAACACCTTCACGGCGGCGTCGAGCATCTGCTGCTCACGCACTGCACGTGGCAGGCGCTTGGTTCCGCCCGACATGGCCGCCTCCATCCTCACTGTCGTGTCCGAACGACGATACCCAATCAACTTACCAATCGGTAAGTTTAACGTTCGCTCGGGCCGCCCAGGACAGATTACTCAGCAGTTGATGACGCCCTTGGACCGGAGGATCCGTGTGACCTTCGCGTCGAGGCGAGCGGGTGCGAGGCGTCCGCGCTTCACCGCGGTCTCGAGGTTGTCCAGGACCGACGGGACGCGGTCGGTGGACAGCCACAGGGCGACGTCGCCGCCGGCGAGGATGAACTTCTCCACCGCCTGCTCGATCGGGTAGCGCTGGCTGATCGCCGCCATGCCCGACAGGTCGTCGGAGTAGATCACGCCGTCGAACCGCGGACCGTTGTAGCCCTCACCTGTCCGCAGCATCTGGATGGCCGGCCGGCTGATGGACGCCGGCAGGCCCTCGGTCAGACCGGGCACGATCAGATGGCCGACCATGGCGCCCGCGGTACCCGGGTCGCGCAGCAGATTGCGGAAGGGCACCAGATCGCTGTTCTGCAGTTCGGCGAGCGACGGCACGTTCACCACGCCGAGGTGCGAGTCGCCCGAGCCGTGGCCATGTCCGGGAAAGTGCTTGTACACCGGCGTGATCCCGGCTTCGGCGAGACCGGCTGCATAGGCGGCCGCGTACTCGGTGACCACGGCCGGGTCGTTGCTGAAGGAACGATCACCGATGACCTCGTTGTCGGATTCGTCGCTGACGTCGGCCACCGGCGCGAAGTCGACGGTGATGCCGAGCTTCTTCATCTGACGACCGACGCCGGCGGCGATCTCCTTCACCTGCTCGGGCGTTTTCGTCTGCGCCAGTTCCCGAGGAGACGCGTTGTCGATGCCGAGTGCCGACAACCTCGACACCCGCCCACCCTCGTGATCGACCGTGACCATCAGCGGGATCGACGAGTTCTGCGAGATCCGTGATGCCGCACCGCTCGTCAGGATCGCCTTGTCGGTCCAGCTCCCGACGAAGATCCCGCCGATCTCCTCGTCCTCGACGATCTGCTGCGCGTCATCGGCGCCGGTGACGCCCACGACGATCAGCTGGGCCAGCTTCTGCCGCAGCGTGAGTTTCGCGAGTTGTTCTGTGCCACAAGGATTTGCGACCGGAGTCGTCGTCGCTGCGACGGATGACGGGGAGGCCGAGGGCGAGCCGTACGCGGACGGTGTGGGTGGCGCGGATTCGGGCGTCGACGAGTCACAGGCGACGAGACCGAGACCCAGGGCCGCGACCGTCGCAGTCGTCAGCGCATTCCGAATCCAACGAGGTCGTCGAGTTGAGCCCATGGCTCGAGTCTGGCATGTAACCTGAGCAAATGGACGTGGGGTCCATCTCGGCCGGGTCCGCGACCGCCCCCAGCGGTCGCGGTGGCAACCGCGCCAGACAGACGCTGATGATCGCCTACGACGGCTCTCCGAACGCCGATCGTGCGATCCGTTATGCCGGACACTTCCTACGCGCCGAATCCGCTGTCGTCGTGACCGCCTGGCAACCCGGCGGCATGACCCCCGCCCGGATGTCCACCCTCGCCGGCGGCATGCAGCCGTTCGTCGACACCCAGCTCGACGCCGGGGTCGATCGCGCACTCGAGGACGAGGCGGCGAAGATCAACGAGCGCGGCGTGGCTCTGGCCCGCGAATGTGGACTGTCTGCGAAGGGCACGCTCGTCGAGGTCGAGTCGACGGTGTGGGGCGCGCTCGTCGCAGCCGCCGAGGCGCTCGACGTCGATCTGCTCGTCACCGGAACCCGCGGGGCGTCGGGCCTCAAGGCGTTGCTGCGGTCCAGCGTCGCCGAACGCGTCCTCAAACACTGCCACCGGCCGGTGTTCATCGTCCCGGCCAAATGCGAGGAACAACCGCAGGTGACGCTCTAGTCGGTCGAGGAATCGCAACCTCGCACAAAGGCGCCGGCCCCATCTCACGACGGTCCCGGCAACCAGCGATTCTCCGGCGGCCGCGACGCCACTGCCGCCGGTGTCGACGAATCCCGTGCCCGAACCGCCGGACATGCCCGGGTGACACCGTGGTGAGACACCGCGCGATGGTAGTTTCTTCGCCATGACCAACAACCGCCTTGTGGCCGGCGCCGTCGCCGGAGTGGCCGGCATCCTGGTGGGACTCGGCGCGGTGTTCCTCGGCGGGTTCCTCGCCTCCGAGAACAGCCCGTCGACGGACCTGAACAACATCAGTCCGAACAGCGGATTCGTCCAGGGTTCGGTCGACTACGGATCGCGCGGCGGCGCGGGCGAGACCAACTGACGCCCGCCCCCGACGCTCGGCGTCGGGGCTCTTCTGACGGCAGCAGCAACTGAGTAGTACATCGACCACCGCTCCCACGGGTGTCCTGTCGGCACGTGGGATCGGTGTGGCTGCCGCGATCGCGCTTCTCGTCTGCCTGCTGCAGTCCCCGGGCCGGATCGCCGCCGACACCAAGCTCGACCTGACGGCGAACCCGCTCGGATTTCTTGCGCGTGCGGCACACCTGTGGACCCCGAATGCCCCGATGGGGCAGGTCCAGAACCAGGCATACGGGTACTTCTTCCCGCACGGCGCCTTCTTCGCCCTCGGTGATCTGCTGTCGATCCCGCCGTGGATCGTCCAGCGGTTGTGGTGGGCGCTGCTCCTCACCGTCGGCTTCGTCGGCATCGTGCGTGTCGCGGAGGCACTGCGACTGGGCTCGCCGGCCTCCCGGATCATCGCGGGCGTCGTCTTCGTCCTGAGCCCGCGCGTCCTCACAACCCTTGGCTCGATCTCGTCGGAGACGCTGCCGATGATGCTGGCGCCGTGGGTCCTTCTGCCCGTCATCCGGGCGCTCGACGCCCCCGCCTCCGATGGCCGACCGCTCTGGCGGGAGGCCGCCCGATCCGCAGCCGCCGTCGCCCTGATGGGTGCGGTCAACGCGGTGGCGACCGCCGCCGCCCTCGGCGTCGCGGCCGTGTGGTGGCTGTTGCATAGGCCCCGAGACCACCGCTGGTGGCGATTCGGTGCCTGGACCGCGCTGGGACTGCTCCTGGCGTGCGCGTGGTGGATCGTTCCACTGCTCATCCTGTCCCGCGTCAGCCCACCCTTCCTGGACTACATCGAGTCCGCCCGCGTCACGACGCAGTGGACGTCGCTGACCGAGGTCCTGCGCGGCGCGAGTTCGTGGACGCCGTTCGTCTCCACCGAACGCGTCGCCGGCGCAGTCCTCGTCACCCAGCCGGCCGCGGTGCTGGCCACCGGCACGATCGCTGCTGCAGGTCTCGCCGGCCTGTGCATGCGCCACATGCCGTTCCGCGGTCGCCTCGTGACGATCCTGGGCGTCGGCCTGGTGATCATGTGTGTCGGCTTCGACGGGGGTCTGGGGTCGCCGATCGCCGAGCAGATCCGGGTGTTCCTCGACGGCTCCGGTGCGCCGCTGCGCAACATCCACAAGTTCGAGCCGTTCATCCGCATCCCGCTGGTGCTCGGTGTCGCACACCTGCTGGCCCGGGTCCCGTTACCCGGCACCGTCTCCGTCCGGGAGACGCTCTCGGCCTTCGCACACCCCCAGCGGTCCCGGCCGGTGGCCGCGGCCATCGTGCTGCTGGTGGCCGTCATCGGTGCGGGGTCGCTCATCTGGACCGGCCAGCTCGCTCCCGCCGGCACCTACACCGCGATCCCCGATCACTGGAAGCAGACCGCGGACTGGTTGTCCGAACACAGCACCGGCCCCGACGACTCGCCGCCCGCCCGCACCCTCGTCGTCCCCGGAGCGCCGTTCGCCGATCAGCTGTGGGGTCTCACGCGGGACGAACCCCTGCAACCGCTCGCCGACGCCCCGTGGGCCGTGCGCGACGCCATCCCGCTGACCCCGCCCGGAGCGATCCGTGCGCTCGATTCCGTGCAACGCGAGATCGCCGCCGGTCGTGGATCACCCGGCCTGGCCGAGACCCTCGCCCAGCAGGGCGTGGGCTTCGTGGTGTTACGCGCCGATCTCACTCCCGAGACGTCCCGATCGGCGCGGCCGCTCCTCGCACAGCAGGCGCTCGACACCTCGCCCGGGCTGACGCGGGTCGCGCAGTTCGGCCCCCAGGTCGGACCGCCGAGCGTCCGGGGTGTGAAGCGCGACAACGGTTTGCGACCCACCATGCCCGCCGTCCAGATCTATGCGGTCGAGGCCGACGGGTTCGACGGCACCGGACCCCTACTCGTCGACGAGGAGGACATCCCGCGCGTGGCCGGCGGTCCCGAGGCCATCGCCGCACTCGCCGAAGTGCGTGCACGGCAGGGCCTTCCGCCTCTCGGACCGGTTCTGCTCGACGCCGATGCCCGACGCGCCGGGGTCGCCGACGGCCCTCTCATCGTCACCGACACCCCGAACGACCGCGAAACCGACTTCGGACGGGTCGACGACCACAGCTCCGCCATCAGGTCGGCCGACGACCCCCGGCGAACGCATAACGCGGCCGCCGACTACCCGGTCGACGATCAGCCGCTCGTCCGCGGGGAATGGTTGCTGGACAACCGGAGTGGCGAGATCGAGGTGACGACGTCGGGCTCGGCGTCGGACGCGGTGCAACCGGGACAGACCTCCCCCGCCAACTCTCCCGCGGCGGCCTTCGACGGCAACCCGCAGACCGCCTGGGTGAGTGGCGGGCTCGAAGGGGCCGTCGGCCGGTGGATGCGGATCGGTTTCACCACACCCCAGACGGATCTCGCACTGTCGCTGACCACCGCGAAGGCCCTCGGCTCGGACGTGACCAGCGTGCTGATCACCACCGAGGCCGGCAGCACCGTGGCATCGGGACTCCGACCGGGTGAGCCGACGACGGTGACCGCACCGAGCGGCCCGACCCGCTGGATCCAGATCCGCGCCCTGCGCACCGAGAACGGCACCGCCGGAAACCAGTTCGCCCTGGGTGAGGTGGAGGTGTCGAACCTGCGGACCTCCACGCCTCTGCAGATCAGGCATCGCGTCGTGCTGCCCGAAGTCGAGGCGGGCACCACGGTCGATCAGTGGCTGCTGTACTCCGAACTCAACGGCCGGGCCTGGTGCGTCGCCGATCCCGCCCGCGAGAAGACCCGCTGCGCACCGGGACTCGGCCTGTCACCGGAGACGTCGTCGGTGTTCAGCCGTGCCCTGTCGGTCCCCGAGGACACCACGGTCACCCCGTCGGTGGTCCTGCGGCCACGCCCCGGCGACGCACTCGACCGACTGCTCGCCACACCGGGCGGCGTGACGGCCACCGGTCCGCGACCGGTCACCGATCCCCGCGGGGGTCCGGCCGCCGCCGTCGACGGCGACCCCGGCACCGCATGGACCGCGCCGCAGATCCCCGAGAAGGAGAAGTCAAAGGATCGCGAAGACGACGACGAGGGGTCTGCCGACGATGCGACGCCGACGCTGGTCCTCCGCCTACCTGCCGAGCAACGCGTCGAATCGCTGAAACTCGTTGCGCCGGGCGACTACCCGGCCACCCCGACCGAGGTCGCCGTCGATCTCGGCACCGGCGAACAGATCCGCGAGGTCGGCAAGGACGGCATCCTGCGCCTCGACCCTGCGATCACCGACCGCATCGAGATCACCATCCGCGCCCAGGGCGACCTGATCGACGTCAACAGTCTCGGCTTCGCCACTCCTGCACCGCCGGGCATCGCCGAGGTCGAGGTCATCCCGGCGCCACGCGCGCCGGTCGACGGTGACCGGATCGTCGAGATCGAGTGCAGCGATGGCCTCGGCATCACCGCCGCCGGCCAGGTGATCGGCATCTCCGCGCGGACCACCACGGCCGCACTGCGTTCGGGGGAACCGGTGGTCGCCCGGGCCTGCGCGCCCGGCGAACTGCGACTGCCCGCCGGACAGCAGGAGGTATCCGTCAACCCCGGTCAGGCGTTCACCGTCGACGCGGTGTCGCTGACGGTCGGAGCACCCGTGGAGGGCGCTGCGACGACCACACCGGACGTTCCCGAATGGACCGCGGCGAGTCGTGCGGTTCAGATCGATCCCGGACCCGAACGCCTACTCGTGGTCCCCGAGTCCACCAACCCGGGCTGGATCGCGCGGCTCGACGGCCGGGAGCTGTCGCCGGTGATCGTGAACGGCTGGCAGCAGGGCTGGATCGTGCCCGCCGGGGCGTCGGGGACGGTCGAGCTCACCTACCGGTTCGACTCGCTGTACCGCTGGTCGCTCGTCATCGGACTCGTACTGATGGCCCTGCTCCTCGTCGCGGCATGGTGGCCGTCGTCGCGGCGGGAGGCCATCACCGAGCGGCGGGCCGTGACCACCGGACGGTTCACCCTGATGGCCGCCGGTCTGGGGATTCTCGGTGCATCGTGGCTGCTGTCGGGATGGTGGGGTCTGGCCATCGGGATCGCGGTCGGGATGGTCGCCGCGGCGATCCCGCCGAAGGCGGGGGTGACAACGACTTTCGCGACGATGATGCTCGCCACCGTCGGCCTCACCGCCGGCCCATGGCACGCCTCCGACGGCTACCACGGCTGGGAGTGGTGGGTTCAGTTGCCGGCGCTGGTCGCCGTGCTGATGACCGGTTGGCTGGTGTTCTGGTCGACGGGAGAGTCCGAGGGCCCAACCGAATCAGCAACCACCCGCTTCCGGCGTCGTGTCTCGCGGCTACGCAACCAGTTTCGTGCCGGTTCCTCGATGAACGCGTAGGACGCCGCCGCGATCCCGACCGAGAGTCCCAGTGTGATCACCAGGACCAGGAGGGTGTTGCCGTTGAACGGCACGATGCCGAACAACGGGAAGACGACTGCGAGGACCGCGACGTGCCAGATGAAGATGCCGTAGGACCATCGTCCCAGCGCGAGCATCACGCGTGAGGTGAGGAAGCGGAACGGGCCCGGGTTGCAGACGAGCGGTGCGAGCAGCGCGTAGCCGCACAGTGCACCGAGGACCATCTTGGTGACGAACTCGATGTTGGTGACGTCACCGAGTCCGGTCGGGCCGGCGAGTCGGGTGCACGCCAGCCCGTAGGCGGCAACGAGGACCGCGAGCATCAGCCACCGGTTCGCGCTGAGCCGGATCGCCAGGTTCATCCACCGCCCGCGGGGCGCGCCTGCGGTGTCGAGCACGCCCGCGACCTCGGCGAGGATCAGGCCGGCGACGAACCACGGCAGGTGACCGAACACCCAGTTCTTGGTCTCCACACCATCGGTGACGGGCAGCGAGGTGCCCACCCAGGCCCAGCCGAGGCTGAGGGCGCCGAGCACCAGGAGCACCGGAATGCGGGCAACCGCCCGTCGGCCCCGCAACCGCACCAGGGCGAGTCCGATGAGCGGGAGCAGCGCGTAGAAGGCGATCTCGACCGACAGGCTCCACATCTGGGTGAGTCCCGCGGTCAACGTCAGGGGCACGAAGACCTGGGTCAGGGTGAGGTTGGCGAGCCAGACGTCGAAGTCGGCGCCCTGGGCCTCCGGCAGGAGGAGCAGCACCAGCACGACGACCACCACGTACGCCGGCCAGATGCGGACGACGCGGTGCTTGAGATAGCGCGGGATCGACGGATGCCCGGCATCTCGATGCGCGGCGTCGACCCACGGTCGCCACAGCAGGAACCCGGAGAGGCCGAAGAACAGCGCGACGGCGAGGTCGAGGCGACCGAGCACCGGGCCGAGGACCGCGATCTCGACGGCCCGCGTCTGGAAGGCCACGTGCGTGATCAGGACACCGATCGCGGCCAGGGCACGCATGCCCTCGAGTTGCGGGTAGAAGCGTCGCGAGGTGACGGCCGCGTCGGAGTGCGACGCCCCGGAGCGGGCATCGGGGTCCGAAGCGGCGACGGCGGCGGCGTTCGATGCGGCGACAGAGTCGGTGTTCGATGCGGCGACAGAGTCGCGGGCGGAGTCGGTGCTGGTCATGCTGGTGACAGGGTAGCCCGGTGGCATCCACTACCCTCGCCACCATGTCTTCGGAGCCGTCCCCGGTGCCCTCCCCCGCGGAGGAACAGTCCGCACCTCACCGCTGGTCGACCGCGGACCTGGCCGGACCGACGCTCATCTTCATCGGCAGCTTCCTCATCGCGGTGACCATCGCCCTGCCGACGCTGCTCGTCGGCAGCTTCCGCGAGATCCCGCTGAGCACCGACTTCACCACGGTCGCCACCGCCGAGGACGCGACGATCCTCGACCGCTGCTCGCTGGCCACGCCCGCGGCGCGGACGCTCGACGCCGATCTGGTCCGTCAGCAGCGGGTCGTCGCGGTGCAGCCGTCCGACGAACACCGCGTGACGCTGCAGGCCGGCACCTCAGTTCAGGCCGAGACGTTGCGCATCGAGGACCGCGCAGTGGAGCCGGAGGACCCACGACCGGGCAGTGACGCCGACGCCGATTCCCCGGGCGCCTGCAACGACGCCACGATCGACGCGGTCAAGGACCGGGTGACGCTCGACCGGGAGACCGCCGAACCACAGCTCTCGGCGCGCGGGGCGTCGGAGATCCAGTACGACAGCAACGAGGCGCCGGTCCTGGTGCCCGACCGACGCGGTTTCACCTACCTGCTGCCCTTCGACACCAGCCTCACCGACCACGAGTTCTTCGACGTCGTCACCCGGACGACCGTGCCCCTGAAATACGACGGTGACACCGAGGTCGTCGGCAAGGACGTCGCCCGCTTCCGCGCCGAGGTCCCCGAGACCGACCTCGCCCGGGCCGCGTTCGGCAGGCCGGTCGGCACCGACGTCGTCATCACCCGGCCGGCGTCGTGGTTCGGCATCGACGGCCCGCGTCGCGACCTGATTGCCACTCTGCGACACCGTAGTTCGTGGGACCTCGCCGTCGAGCCGCGGACGGGCACGATCGTCGACGCGAAGATCAGCGTCGAGGAGTTCTACGCCTTCCCCGACGGCACTCCCGGTGTGCCCGCGGACTTCCGACTGCCGCACTTGCAGGCGACCTTCGCCTACGACGAGACGACGCAGTCCCAGATGTCGCGTCTGGCTTCGGATCTCGCGACGCCGATCACGATCTGGGGCCGCATCGTGCCGATCGCGACCGGCATCCTCGGGGTCGCCGCATTGGTCGTCGGGGCCCTTCTGATCAATCCGGCGTGGTTGCCCGCGAGGCTCCGGCGCTCCGGCGGCGAGACCACCGCCGGAGCCGACGGATAGAACTCAGGAAGCAGCCTGGGCCGCGAGCCGTCCGAGGGTGTCCTCGAGCTGGGCCTCGGTCACGAGCGGGAACTTCACCTGCTCGAGGAGCTTCTTGTCGGTGACCTTCGACCAGTCGTAGGTGTGGCGGACCAACGTCTCGTTGGGTCCCTGGGATTCCAGCTCCCACAGCCACTCCCACCCGGGAGGCTCGGTGCCCGCGGGAGTCGACTTCCACGCCAGCAACTTGTCCTTGGCGTAACCGGTGACGTGGTTGTCGGTCTTGTACTCGCCGCCCATGTGGTCGCCTTCCATGTTCATCGTGAACACTTCACCGACTTTCTGGATGCGGTCGGCGTGGTCGACGCCGCGGATGAACCCCGAGCCGTCGATGGCCTGATGCCTCTCGGGATTGGAGAGGACGTCGAAGACCGCGTCGACGGGCGCCTCGATGACTCGTTGGACAGTGACCTTGGTGACTCCGTTGTCGCTCATCTGTCCACCCTGCCGAAACATCCGGAGCTCGGCAACGTTCCTGCTGAGGCCCGATGGTCAGCGGGTCAGCGCCCATGTGGCGGCGGCCGCGATCGTCACCGCGACCGCCGCGGTGGCCGCCACCCCGACCACCGACCCGGCGACGGTGAGGATGACCACCACCTCGATCGCCACGACGATCCAGGTCACGAAGGCGACCCGGGTGCGGTCGCGGGCGATGGCCGACAACAGCACCACCTGGAGCACGGCCAGCGCCGCGCCGATGTAGGCGAAGAGCCACAGGAGCGGGACCAGCTCGTCGTAGCCGTCGCCGAAGACGATCGGCACCAGCGGTCCCGCGACCCCGGCGCCGAGAGTCAGGACCACGCCGACGCCGGCGACCACCGCCACCGCCTGCCGCAGCGAGACACGAGACCGGGCGGGGTCTGCGAGGCGCGGATAGAAGACCACGCCGATGGCCTGCGGCAGCCAGAACGCGACCTTGGTGGCGATCGCACCGAGCGCGTACACGCCGACCGACTCGGCGTCGAGAACCCGTGGCGAGAGCAGGAGATCCACCGACGACGCCACGATCAGCACCAACTGCACCTGCGATGCGCGGACGACGCTGAGGACCCCGACCGTGCCCGCATCCGAGACGCGCTCCCCGACCTTCCCGACAACCGCCCAGACCACGACCGCCGACACCGCGGCACCGATGGTCCCGGCCAGCAGCCCACCCGCCGGACCGGCGCCCAGCACGAAGGCACCGACGATCGGCATCGAACGCAGGACCCCGACCGCGGCCAACACCCACGACAACGTCCGGAACTCGCCGCGCCCCTGCAGGATGCCCTGACCTGCGGCGATCAGAGCCAGCAGCGGGGCCGCACCGAGAGCGGCCAGCGTCGTCATCACACCCGTACGCATCAGCAACGCGACCAGCGGCGTCGCGACGGCGACCAGAACCACCACGTACAGCGTCGTCTGGATGCCCACCCGGCGGAGTCGCCGCTCGTCGCGCCCCAGGACGACCTCGCGGGCGACGACGTTCTGCAGCGCCAGTGCGGGCACACCCAGCACCAGCATCGCCGACAACAGGACCGCGAACTCGCCGTATTCACTGACATCCAGATACCGCGCGCTCGCCGCGAGATGGACCACGTACATGCAGATGTTCGCGACCATCGATCCGACGGCGACCGATCCGACGGCGCCGACGGTTCCCGACGAGGCCTGTTGCCGCCGGGTCGGACGGGTCTGCTGCATGGCACAAGTGTGCCGAGTTGGCACCGACTCCCGCGCGCAGGGTGCTTTGCACCGGTCATCGGCCATAGGCAACGATGGGTAGGCTGCAGATTCACGGACGAGAGATATCGATGTACGACGACAACACGACCTACGACGCCGAATCGACCGATGTCGGTTCGCGTATCGATCCGGTGCTGGCCCGAAGCTGGCTCCTGGTCAACGGCGCCCACTACGCGAAGTTCGAGCCGGCGGCTCGCTCGCGCGCCGACATCGTCGTGCTCGACATCGAAGATGCCGTGGCTCCCAAGGACAAGGTCGAGGCGCGGAACAACGTCGTGCGCTGGATCGGCCCCAAGGACGGTTCTGGTCCGGGCGCCGGTGAATGGGTCCGTATCAACGGCTTCGGCACCCCGTGGTGGGCCGATGATCTGGAGGCACTCGCGCAGACCGCGATCGGTGGCGTGATGCTGGCGATGGTGGAGTCCGTCGACCACGTGACCGAGACTGCCAAGCGCCTACCGGGTCTCCCGATCGTCGCGCTCGTCGAGACCGCCCGCGGACTCGAGCGGATCAGCGAGATCGCCTCCGCCAAGGGCACCTTCCGCCTCGCCTTCGGTATCGGCGACTTCCGCCGGGACACCGGCTTCGGCGACAACCCACAGACCCTCGCCTACGCCCGGTCGCGATTCACCATCGCCGCCAAAGCCGCGCACCTCCCCAGTGCCATCGACGGTCCGACCGTCGGCTCGAGCGCCCTCAAACTGAGCGAGGCCACTGCGGTGAGTGCGGAGTTCGGCATGACCGGCAAGATCTGCCTGACCCCCGCGCAGTGCGCCCCGGTCAACGAGGGCCTGTCGCCGTCCCAGGACGAGATCACCTGGGCGCGGGAGTTCTTCGCCGAGTTCGAGCGGGACGGCGGAGAGATCCGCAACGGTTCGGACCTCCCCCGCATCGCACGCGCCACCAAGATCCTCGACCTCGCGCGCGCCTACGGCATCACCGAGTCGGAGTTCGACGACGACCCGGTGCACGCACCCGCGCCGTCGGACACCCACCACTTCTGATCCGCACGGGCCGCGGTGTTCTCCGGACGGTTGCTCCCGACGCTCTACCTGGTGAGTATCGTTGCGGCCGTGGCCGTCCTGGCTCCGCTGCTCCCCGGACTGATCGGCGTCGGACCCGGCTACCTGTTGTATCGGGACGCGGTGTCGACGCCGAGTACCCACGTCACCGACACCACGCTGGGCATCGGTGACCTGCCGCCGCGTGCGGTGCCGCAGGACTGGTTCGTCGCGATGACATCGACGGTGGTCGACGGTGGCGTGGTGGTCACCGCGATCCTGCTGGCCGCGGTGCTTTTCGCCGGGGTCGGTTTCGGCCGGCTGGCGTTCCGGCTCGTCCCCGGCGCCGGACGTGCCGGCGCGGTCGCCGCAGCTCTCGTGGCGATCTGGAATCCCTATGTCGCCGAACGTCTCCTGCAGGGGCACTGGAGTCTACTGGTCGGATACGCCGCGCTGGGCTGGATTCTCGTTGCGGCGGCGGAGCTTCGGGACCAGCGCGACGCGGCGCGGTTCCTCCGTCTCGGCGGACTGTTGGCGGCCGCCGGACTGACGCCGACGGGTTCGGTACTCGCCGGGGTCGTGCTGGTCGTGGGGCTCAGCTGCCGTCCGGTCGGACTGCGCCCAGCGTTCGTGGCCGCCGGCCTGTGGGTTCTGAGCGCGCTGCCGTGGGTCGTGACGGCCGTGATCAGCGACGCCACCACGACGTCCGCCGCCGCCGGCGTCGATGCGTTCGGCCTCCGGTCGGAGCCGGGCCTGGGGCCGGTGGGAACGGTTCTGTCCCTGGGCGGCATCTGGAACGCCGATGCGGTTCCCACCAGCCGCACCATCTGGTGGGCGGCGATCGCGACGCTGTGCCTGCTGCTCGTGATCGCGGCGGGTGTCGTCTACCTCTTCCGTCGTCGGACGACCCTCGATCCGCTTGTCCGTGGGATCGGCGCGTTGGCCCTCGTCGTCGTGATCCTGTTGACCCTCAGCACTTTCGGTCCGGGAGAGTGGTTGCTGGAGGTCGGGGTCGAACACGTCCCCGGCGCCGGCCTGCTCCGCGACACCCAGAAGTTCTCGGCGCTGCTCGTCCCCGGGGTCGCACTGGCCGTGGCCGGCGCGGTCGCGGCGGCCTGTAGGCGGGTGCCGTCGGGCTTCGCGTTCGTCGGGGTCGTGTTGCTCGTCGTGGCGCCGCTGCCCGATCTCGCCTGGGGTGCGGGCGGTTCGGTGCGGCCGGTGGCCTACCCCGACGACTGGGCGGCGGTGGCGGAGATCGTGCCCGGCGATCAGGGATCGGTCGCCCTGTGGCCTGCGGACACCGTGCGGCACTACCGTTTCGCGGACGGCGTCTCACTCGATCCCGCGGCGCGGATGCTGCGGGCCCCGGTGATCGAGTCGGGTGCACTGACCGTCGACGGCGAGGTCGTCGATCCGCCGAGCGAGCACGCTGCGGCCGTGGCGTCGGCGCTCGAGGCCGGCGGCGCCCCCGATGAACTCGCGGCGCTCGGCGTGGGTTGGGTTCTCGTCGAGAACGATTCCCCACCCGCCCGGCTCGCGGCGGATGCGCGCCTCGTCCACGACGGGGACGATCTGCGGCTGTACCGGGTCGACGATCCGGCCGATCATGGTTCGGGGGCCGTTGATCGGGCTCTGGCGATCGCCGCGCACCTCCTGTGGGCAACGATGCTGCTCGCCGGCGTCGCGGGGGCGGTCGTCGTCAGCGCGCGAGAACGGCGTCGAACGTCTCGATGAACCCGTCGCAGGTGGCGGCCCAGGAGTAGCGGCCCGCGCGGACCCGCGCGTTGTCCCCGAGTCGCTGGGCCTCGTCCGGGTTGTCGATGAGTTTCCTTGTGGCGCTGACTAATTCATCGACCCCGTCGACGAGGAGACCGGTGTTGCCGTCGTCGATGGAGTCGGTGAGACCGACCGAGCTGCGGTAGCCGATGGTCGGGACCCCGTGCTGCGCGGCTTCGACGACTGCCAGACCCCACCCCTCTTTGCGGGAGGGCATGAGGTGGACCTGGGCCCGCGAGAGCAGCTCGTGCTTGCGCTCCTCGCTGACATGGCCGTGGAAGGTGACCGCGTCGTCGACCTCGAGTTCGGTTGCCGCCGAGCGCAGTTCGTCGGACCACCAACCGCCGCCGATGACGTCGAGTTCGACGTCGATGCCGGAACGCCGCAATTGCGCCAGGACCGTCAGCGCGTCCTCCACCTGCTTGTGCGGCACCAGGCGCGACAGGACGCACAAACGCACCGCCTCGGTACCGGTGCCGGAGGACTGCGCGGCGAGAACCGCCTCCGCGGGTACGGGGTCGATGCCGTTGCGCACGACGGAGATCCGATCCGCATCGACGCCGAGCGCCACGAGTTCGGTCTTCGACGGCGTGGACACCGTGACGTAGCGGTTCCGGCGATGAATCCTCGGCGAGAGCCGCGACTCGATGAACCAGCCGACGTGCCCGAGCAACCGACCGGCGACCGGCCACTGCTCGCGGTGACAGTGATGGACCAGCACCACGGTCGGCGCCGAGGCGACGGCGGTCGCGAAGAACGGCACCCCGTTCTGGGTGTCGACGACGACCTCCGGACGGCAGTCCCGGAGCGGCCCGAGGCCGAGACGACCGGCCAGGATCGTCGTCAGCATGCGCGGATACACGGTGATCCGCCCGCCGGCGCGCACAAACCGCATGCCGTCGCGGTACTCCTCCCCGGCGGCGCCCGGATATGCGGAGGTCAGAAAGGTCACGCGTGCGCCGCGTCGGGCCAGTTCTGCGCCGACGCGTTCCAGATAGGTCTCACTGCCACCACCCTGAGGGTGGCGGGTATCCCGCCAGCACAGCAGCAGGACGTCGGAAGGTACGCGCATCGCACGACAGCCTACCGCCGAGTAGCTGATGATCTGCCGAGACTCCGGTCGATTAGAGTTTCCCGACGATGACGACCACGACTTCCGGCCGCGACCGTATGGCCCGGCTGGCCACCCTGCGGCGCGCGGCCGGGCTGCTGAACGACTTCCGGTACGAGCAGTCCGATCCCGCCCGCTTCTACGGCGCACTGGCGACCGACACCGCAGAGATGGTTGAGGCGTTCGTCCCCGACCTCGACGGCGGCGTGATCCTCGACGTCGGCGGCGGTCCCGGCTACTTCGCCGACGCCTTCCGCGCACGGGGTGCGCACTACATGTCGGTCGAACCGGACCCGACGGAGATGCATGCCGGTGGTCTCGAACACCGCGGGTCGGTCCGCGGGTCGGGCCAGAACCTGCCCTTCGCCGACGACTGCATCGACGTGACGTTGTCGTCGAACGTCGTCGAACACACGTCGACGCCGTGGGAGATGGCCGACGACATGCTGCGCGTGACCCGCCCGGGCGGCGTCGTCATCATCAGCTACACGCTCTGGTGGGGTCCGTTCGGCGGCCACGAGATGGGCCTCACCCACTACCTCGGCGGTCACCGCGCGGCGCGTCTCTACACGCGTCGCCACGGCCATCCGCCCAAGAACCTCTTCGGGACGTCGCTGTTCGCCGTCCACGCGACCGACGGCCTGCGCTGGGCGGAATCGGTGACTGAACGGGCCGAGCTCCTGGCCGCGTTCCCCCGCTACATCCCGCGCTGGATGTGGTGGGTCATGCGCGTCCCCGGCCTCCGCGAGGTGCTGGGCACCAACCTCGTGCTGGTGCTGCGCAAACGGTAGGCCCTGGTTTCGATACGGCTCGTCGCAAGCTC
>NZ_JSYC01000054.1:33319-69773 GCF_054823965.1 Gordonia sp. GN26
CTACTCCGTCGACAGATCGGCACGGCAGTTCAGCGTGCCGCCATTGCTGGTCGCGGTGGCGAGCTGTTCCCCGTCGACGAGGATGCTGCAGGTGACCGGGCCGCGCACGACGATGGCCGACAGGGTCGCCTTGTTGCCCTTCACGTTCACCCGCTGCGACCAGGGCGAACCGGTGGCCGCGATGACGGTCGGCGGACCGCCGCCCTTGCTGAAGCTGAGCGCGACGACGTCACCGTTGCCGGTGAGCTGGTAGACCACCGTCGCCGGCCCCGGCTTCTTGGTCGGACTCGACGTCGTCTCCTCGGTCGTGGTCGTGGTGGTCGGGGACGAACTGGTCGTCGTCTCCTGGCTGGTGGTCGTCGTCGACGACGAGGCCGCTGCCGCGGAGGAGCCGTCGTCTCCGCCGGACCTCGTGACCAGCGCGACGACCAGCCCGAGGATCACGAGGGCGGCCAGCGCCACCAGCGCGAGACCGATGGTGCGCCCCTTCGACGATCCGCCGCGCGGCGGCTCACCACCCTGGGGTGCGTCGTACGGCGATGCCCCATACGGCGAGCCACCAGTGTATTGGGAGTCGGCGTACTGGGGCTGACCGTACTGGGGCTCGCCGTACTGGGACTCTCCGTATTGGGGTCCGGGGTGGGGCTCGGTGTACGGGCCGGGGTACGGCTCACCGGCGTGCGGCTGGGTGTAGGCCTGCGACGGCGGCGCCGAGGGGTCGAAGTCGGGATCGAACTGTCGGGTCTCCGGCGGATCGTTCCGCGGGTCGTTCGGATCGCCCTGGGGTGGTCGCGTCATGCGGACGATTCTGTCATCCGGTTCCTGATATCGGTCTGTGAGCGCGCGGCCCGGGCAGAACCCGGGCTGCGCGAGCACAGATCACGAGAGGCGAGTCAGAGGTCGGCGATCGCCTCGAGGGGCCCGGTACGGGCGGCCCGGACCGCCGGCCACAACGCGGCCAGCACACCGACCACTGCCGACGCGACCAGCGTGATCACGATGAGCGACCACGGGATCACCGGCGCACCGAGTCCCCACGCCGCGAGCGTGCGCACGAGGGCCACACCGATCAGCGTTCCGAGGATGACGCCGACCACGGCACCGAAGATCGAGATCAGCACCGATTCCAGGTAGATCGAACGACGCACCTGGCCTCGGACCATACCGATCGCACGCAGCATGCCGATCTCGCGCTTCCGCTCCACCACCGACAACGCCAGGGTGTTGATGATGCCGAGCACCGCGATCAACAGGGCCAGGCCGAGCATCGCGTAGAGCGTGCCGAGCATCTGATCGATCTGCGCGGAGATCTGGCCCTTGAACTGGTCACGGTCCTTGACCTGGACGGTCAGGAACTCCGCAGTCGCGTCCTCGAGCCCGGTCCGCAAGGTCTCCAGGTCGGCGCCGGCCTCGGCCTTCACGAAGACCGTGATGTCGAACCGGGCCGGCGGTGGAACCAGTCGGTCGTAGACCGCCGGGCCGACGACCCACGGCTGAAGGGCCTCGTTGTCAGCGTAGATGCCGGCGATCGGAACCTGGACCTGCTCACCGGTGGGGCTGGTGAAGTTCAGGACCTGCCCGCGCTCCCACCCCTTCGTCATGGCGGTGCGGTGACTGATCAGCATCCCGTCGGCCGGCAGCGTCGACGACGCGCCGTCCTCCATGTCCATGACCGTGACGTCGTTCAGCGGTCCGCCGAGCGCAGAGAAACCCTGGACCGGTTGGTCGTCGACCTTCGCCTGCACGACGCCGAACGAGACCACCTCGCCGACGCCCGACACCTTCTCCACCGAGGGGCCCACCGTGGGCGGCAACGGTCCCTGGTTGGTGCCCGCCAGGATGTAGTCGGCGGTGATCCCGGAATCGACGGCGTCGTCGACCGTGCCCTTGAACGACTGGCCGAGCGTGCCGATGATCGCCACCAGCATGAGTCCGAGCGTCAGCGCGAAGGCCGTCGCCGCCGAACGACGGGGATTGCGAACGGCATTCGTGCGTGCGAGCCGTCCGATCGTGCCGAACGGCGCACCGATCGCGCGGCCGAGCACGCCCACGAACGGACGTGAGACAGCCGGCCCGACCAGCACCGCGGCCAGCACCGCGCCGCCCGCGCCCGCTCCGACCGTCAGTGCCGGTCCGGTGCCCTCACCCATCGCGCCGACCACGATCGCCACGATCGAGGCCACGCCGATGACCGCACCGATGGTGGTGCGGTTGCGCAACGACGCCGACCCCTCGGCCGCCGACGCGCGCATCGCCTCGACCGGCGGCACCCGTGCAGCACGGGCGGCGGGTACCCAGGCGCTGATCATCGTCACGACGACGCCGACCAGGATGCCCGCGAGCACCGCACCCACCCCGACGGCCAGCTCGCCCTCGGGAAGACCCGACGTCGCACTGATGACGGCCTTGAGCACAGCAGCGAGGCCGATGCCGATCCCCAGACCCAACGCACCGCCCAGCACGCCGACGACCAGCGCCTCGAACAGGACCGACCGCGACACCTGGCGCTGACTCGCCCCGACCGCCCGCAGCAGCGCGAACTCGCGATTACGCTGCGCGACGATCATCGAGAAGGTGTTGTAGATGATGAACGTGCCGACGACCAGGCCGATCGCGGCAAAGGCCAGCAGGATGTACTGGAAGATCTGCAGGAACTCGTTGACCTGTTCCTTCTGGTCCTCCCGCACCTGATCGCCGGTCCGCACCTTGTACAGATCGGCATCGGCGCCGAGGAAGGTACGCACCCGCTCCTGCAACTGCTCCGGGGACACCCCGGCGACGGCCGACATGTCGACGAGCCCGACGTGCTGACCGTCGGTGAACAGACGCGCCGCGGTGGCCGCGTCGAACTGTGCGTTGACGTAGCCGCCGGTCGAGGAGGGCAGGTTGATCAATCCGACAACGGTGACCTCGAGCGGTTCGGAACTGCCCTGGCCGACGACGACCTTGGTCTTCGAGCCGACCTTCAGGCCGGCCTCGTCGGCGGCCGAGGTGTTCAGCGCGATCTCACCCGCGTTGGCCGGTCCGCGACCGCCCGGCTGGATCCGGGACTCGTCGGGATCGAGCGCCTCGTTCTCCGGGATGTAGGTGGTGCCGACGCTCGGCGCTCCACCGGTCTGGATGGCCTTGCCGTCCGCGTCGGCGACGGTGATCAACCCGTTGTTGTTGACGACGAGCTTGTCGATGCCGAGTTCGCCACGCTGATCGCGCAACTGGTCGACGACCGACAGGGGAACCCCGGGCGACTGCCGGTCAGCCGGTGTCACCTCGACGGCCACGCCCTGCGCGGCACTGTCGAAGATGTCGGTGAAGGCCTTCGAAATGGTGCTGGTGAACACGATCGAACCGACGACGAAGGACGTGCCGAGGACGATCGAGAAGAGGGTCAGGAACAGACGTAGCTTGTGCGCCCGCAGGTTTCGAAGGGAAACCCGGCGCATCACCGATGATGACGCCACGGCTCAGAGCGCTTTGGAGGTCTCGGCCGGAGCCGACTCGGCGGGGGCGTCGGTGTGATGGACCCCGTCGAGGTTCTTCATCACCTCGAAGACGTCGTCGGCGCTCGGACGGGCGAGTTCCTGCACGATCTGGCCGTCGGCGAGGAACACCACACGGTCGGCGTACGACGCCGCGCGCGGATCGTGGGTCACGATGACGACGGTCTGGCCGAACTCGTCGGTGGCGGCACGCAGGATCGAGAGGACCTCACCGGAGGAACGCGAGTCCAGGTTCCCGGTGGGCTCGTCGCCGAAGATGATGGCCGGCTTGCCGATCAGTGCGCGGGCACACGCCACACGCTGCTGCTGACCGCCGGAGAGCTCGCTGGGCAGGTGCCCGAGGCGATCGGTGATGCCGAGCCGTTCGGTGACGGCGTCGAACCACTCGGTGTCGACGGTGCGGCCGGCGATGTCGACCGGGAGGGTGATGTTCTCCTTCGCGGTGAGCGTCGGCACCAGGTTGAACGCCTGGAAGACGAACCCGATGCGGTCGCGGCGGAGCATCGTCATCGCCTTGTCGGACAACGCGGTGAGATCGGTGTCGCCGATGTGGACACGACCATCGCTCGCGACATCCAGGCCGGCGAGGCAGTGCATCAGCGTCGACTTACCCGACCCCGACGGACCCATGATGGCGGTGAACTCGCCCTCGCGGAACTGGATCGAAACGCCCTTCAGGGCCTCGACGGCGGTGTCACCCGTGCCGTACCGCTTGGACAGGTTCTCCGCACCCGCAGCCACTCCGTGTTTCGGCGCTCCGGCATCGCGGGCGGCCGCATCAGTCGTCGTCATGCCCTCAACGGTGCCAAATCCGACGCCGAATCGCTATCAGGTAACTCCCTGACACCACCCTGAGGCGGGAATTGTCACATCTTCCCATCCGCTGGGCGAGCAGCCCCGAGCCGCTGAGGGCTACTTCGGCAGCTGGACCTCGAACGAGTGGACGCGGGTGGGCGCCCCGGCGTTCTGGGAGACGACGAGCAGGGTCCGGCTGCGCGCCTTCGCGAACGGGGTGTCGGGATGCCAGTTACCCCAGGCGAGGCCCGACATGTCGCCGGTGACGAGGCGCGGCGTGCCGGTCGTGGAGAAGATCCGACGCTTCGGCATCGCCTTCTCCTTGCCGGACAGCTTCTTTGTGCCGGCCACCGACGTCGCGCCGCGGGTGGTGGTCCAGAAGATGTTGGTCAGCTTGCCCGCACCGCGCTCGAGGACGAGGAAGTCGGTGGAGTTGATGGCCAGCACGTCGGCCGCGACCTTGTTGGCATCGGTGCGGTAGACGAACTCGCGGTTGGGTTTGCCGAAGGTGAGCAGACGCGCCGAGGTGCGGCCGTCCTGCTTGAGTCCGCCCGCGGTGAGCACCGAGACCTGGCCCTGCGGACCGACCGCGAGGCCGGTGAGGCCGCGCTGCCCGGCGACGCCCGACTTGGACGAGGGACGCCATGCCGCCGGCAGCGGGAGGTCGCGGGTGAACTGGCCCAGCGGGCCGATCTGGCGGACGAACTGGTTGTTGCCGCCGCTGACGACGGTGTAGCCGCCGTTGGTCTTGCGGATGCCCTCGAACTGCGCGCCGCCCGGCAGCAGCGGCACGAACCACGGCCCTAGGACCGTGCCGCCGCCGTTGAGTGACGGCCGCCCGACGAATGATGCGGTCTCCGAGGAGTATCCGATCCGGGCGGTGAAGAACCGTGCGGGGAGCACGTCCTCGGCGATCAGCGCGTACTGACCGTTACCGGTCCGGTCCAGGCCGGTGATCCGGTTGAACGTCGGGACGAAGTCGCCGAGCGTCGTCGTGTCCGTGTAATACGCGCTGACGCCGGCACCGGAAGCCGGTGCGGCCGTGGCTGGTTGAACTGCGAGCGGAGAGGACAACCCGAGTACACAGGCACCGGCGATCGTGGCCCCCCACAAACGTAGCTTCATGAGGGGCACGATACCTCAACCGTCACATCAGCCTCAGGCCGAACTACCGGACCGACCGATCAGGCCAGACGCTGCTTGAGGCCTTCGAGCTCGTCGCGCAGGGAGGTCGGCAGCTTCGGGCCGATGAACTCGAAGAGCTCCTCGATCGACGGGATCTCCTCGCGCCACTCGTCGGCCTTGAACGCCAGCGCCTCGGCGACATCCTCGGCGGGCACGTCGAGACCGGACACGTCGATGTCCTCCGGCTTGGCGACGATGCCGATCGGCGTCTCGACGCCCTCGGCCTCGCCCTCGATGCGGCCGATGATCCACTTCAGTACGCGGCTGTTCTCGCCGAATCCGGGCCACAGGAAGCGCTTGTCGTCGCCGCGACGGAACCAGTTGACGTAGAACACCTTCGGCAGCTTGGACTCGTCGGCGTTCTTGCCGATGTTCACCCAGTGCTGCAGGTAGTCACCGACGTGGTAGCCCATGAACGGCAGCATCGCCATCGGGTCGCGACGCACGGTGCCGACCTTGCCCTCGGCCGCGGCGGTCTGCTCCGAGCCGACGGTGGCACCCATGAAGACGCCGGTCTGCCAGTCGCGGGCCTCGGTCACCAGCGGGACGGTGGTCTTGCGACGGCCGCCGAACAGGATGGCCGAGATCGGCACACCCTTCGGGTCATCCCACTCGTCGGCGAGCGACGGGCACTGCGCGATCGGGGTGCAGTAACGCGAGTTCGGGTGCGCCGCATTGCTTCCGGACTCGGGAGTCCAGTCGTTGCCGAGCCAGTCGGTGAGGTGAGCGGGAGCCTCGCCGTCGATACCCTCCCACCAGATGTCACCGTCGTCGGTGCGAGCGACGTTGGTGTACAAGGTGTTTCCGGCCTCGATGGTCTTCATCGCGTTCGGGTTCGAGTCGTAGCTGGTGCCGGGTGCGACACCGAAGAAACCGAACTCCGGATTGATCGCGTACAGGCGGCCGTCCTCGCCGAAGCGCATCCACGCGATGTCGTCGCCGACGGTCTCGGCCTTCCAGCCCGGGATGGTGGGCTGCAGCATCGCGAGATTCGTCTTGCCACAAGCACTCGGGAACGCCGCGGCGACGTAGTAGACCTTGTTCGCCGGGCTGGTGAGCTTCAGGATGAGCATGTGCTCGGCCATCCAGCCCTCGTCGCGGGCGATGACCGAGGCGATGCGCAGGGCGTAGCACTTCTTGCCGAGCAGGGCGTTGCCGCCGTAACCCGAACCGAAGGACCAGATCTCGCGGGTCTCGGGGAAGTGGGTGATGTACTTCTCGGTGTTGCACGGCCACGGCACGTCGGCCTGGCCCGGCTCCAGCGGCGCACCCACCGAGTGCAGTGCCTTCACGAAGAAGCCGTCGTCGCCGAGGATCTCGAGGACGCGCGGGCCGACGCGGGTCATGATCTTCATGGACAAGACGACGTACTCGGAGTCGGTGATCTCGACACCCAGCTTGGGGTCGTCGGAGTCGAGCGGGCCCATGCAGAACGGGATGACGAACATCGTGCGGCCACGCATCGAGCCGCGGTACAGCTCGGTCATGGTGGCGCGCATCTCGGCGGGCTCGACCCAGTTGTTGGTGGGGCCGGCGTCTTCTTCCTTCTCCGAGCAGATGTAGGTCCGCGACTCGACGCGGGCGACATCGGCGGGGTCGGAGCTGGCGAGGAAGGAGTTCGGCTTCTTCTCCTCGTTGAGCTTCACGAGGGTGCCGGCCTTCACCAGATCGTCGGTGAGGCGTTCCCACTCCTCGTCGCTGCCGTCGGACCACACGACCCGATCGGGCTGCGTCAGTTCCGCGACCTCGGCAACCCAGGCCAACAGACCCTGGTGGTTGGTCGGCGCGCTGCTCGGGTCCAGTCCGGGGATGGTGGCTGCGGTCATCGTTGGGGCCTCCTGGCGAGCGTGTGACCTGCTGGAATGGTCACCGGTCAGTCGTCTAGGTGTCCAGGATACGTGCACCGAGCGGACGCTAGGTGTGGGGGTCGGCGACTGCGGCTTATCCCACACCCAGGCGATATGGGACCAAAGTCCCTGGAAGACGGCCGTCGGCCGATCCTCTGCCTGCTCAGCCGATACGCCCCGAGCCGCCGGGGATCCATTCGCCGGTCTCCGGGTCGAGTACGGCCGAGCTGAAGCCGCCATCGGCGCCGATCTCGGTGATCTTGTCGACCTGGCCGTCCCGGTCGCTGTCGGTGTACACGGTGAACCCGTCCGGACCGTTCCGGGTGAGCGAGTCGTTCACCCCGTCATTGTCGGTGTCCACCTCGGCCGGACCGAGATCCCAGATACGGCCGTCCTCGTGCATCCACAGGTGGTCGTCCAGGTCGTCGTCGGCCGATTCCGCGTGGACTGCGGCGACCGAATCGACGTGCGGGTCGTATCCGGGTCCGGCGCCGGACAGATCCGCGGTCCCGAACGGTCCGCCCGACAGAGCCCCTGCGTCGGGCCGGCCGGCGCCGAACGGATCGTCCCCCGCGTGGTCACCGTCGAAGATCGAATCCATTGAGTTCACCCTGTCCCGTCGTCGTCGGTGCCGGCCTGTTCGTTCGTGCTCGCGTCGTTCTCGTCGTCGCCATTCGCCCACAATTTCTCGGACCGGGCGAGGAGCGAGCGGTGCACGGCTTCCGCGCGGTCCCGGCGAAGACGCTCGTCCTGGTTCGCCGCGCCCCCGCGCAGCCGCCGGATCTCGGCGTCGATCTGCCCGACCTGTTCGCTCGTCCGTCGAGCACGGCGTTCGTGGGCCCGGGCGATCTGCCCCGCGATCCGGGTCTCGGCCGCGGCGAACCGCAAGCCGAGCTGATGGTCGAGTGCGGAGCGCGCGACGCTGAGCCGCTCGGTGCTGCGGGCCGTGCGATCGGCGCGTTCCAGCGCACCCCGCCGGACCCGGATCACCCAGATCGCGACGCCGATCCCCAGCAGCAGGGTCACCGGCATGCTGATCCACTGCAGGGTCTGCACCGACGCCATCGGTGCGACGACGAGACGCCCGATGCCCAGGCCGGTCGAGGCGCCGATGACGACGAGCAGTGCATCCTCCGCACCACCGCGGCGCCGCCGACCACCAGGGCCGTCGGCGGGAAGCGGGGTTTGCGCCCATGGCTCCGGCGGGGACGGCTCGGGGTCGAGTCCGACCAGCGCAGTGGCCGCGACCTCGTCGATGCGCTCGTCGGCGTCCCGACGGATGCCGTCGGCGAGGTCGTCCCAGCGGTGACTCAGCCACGACCGGTGCCCAGCGCCGTTGTCCGGTGCATCGCCCGCCGCCAGTGCCGCGAGTCCACGGACACGCGACGCGAGTTCGGCCGAGGACTGCGCCCGGGCTCGGGTCAGGCCGGCACGCACGGCTGCGAGCCGATCCGCCCGGCCGCGGTCCCGCGACGACAGCAGCCGACGCCGCGCATTCATCAACTCGTCCTGCGACCCGGAAGCCTCGGTACCGGTATCGGTGTCGATCAGCAGATGTTCGACGGCCCCGGCGCCGGCAGCGAGACGGGCACGCTCGACGCGCACCGGGGTGGGGGCCTCGAGCGCCTCCCGTATCCAGTCGACCAACGCGTCGACCCCGGACTCCTCGACGGCACCGCCGAGCGCCGCGGCCGCCGACACCCCGAACAACGGCATCGTCCCGAACGGATCGAGGGTCTTGCGATGGTCACGAACGATCCGGGGCCATTCCCAGAACGCATCGATCTTGCTGCACACCAGCGCGACGGTCCCGACCGCTGCACGCACCCGCTCGATCAGCTGCAGTTCCTCGTCACCGACCGACGACGAGGGGTCGACGACGACCAGCGCGACGCCGGGACGGGTTCCGGTCTCGACTTCCCGGATGTGGGTGTCGAGTTCGGGGGCCAGGTCACGCACGGCGTCGACGAGGGTGCGCACGCCGACACCCTCGGTCCCGACGACCAGGACTCCGGAACCGGTGTCGACGGTCGCGGCGTCGAACCCGGTCAGTTCTCGCGCCGCGTCGAGCACCCGCGCACTCATCCGACTCCTCCGGCCGCGAGCAGACGTTCGGCGTTCTCCCGGTCGCAGCCTTTGGCTGCCGCACGTTCCAGCTCGGCGCGGACCTCGACCTCGCGCCAGAAGCGGACCCGGCCCACGCGGTCGCCGAACGCCGCGCTGAGCTGGGGAACCCCGCTGCGGGCGTGGAGGGCGCGGTTGAGCGCGTCCGCGTCGGCCGCCTCGTCGGAGTCCTCCGCGATCAGCCGCAGGGCGGTACTGATGCCATAGGCGTCGATCCGGCGCAGCAGACCCTGCCGAAGGAGTCGTTCCGCCGACCCCGGCGCCCCGACGAGGAACCGGCCGGCCATCGACGGCATCTCGGCCCGTTCGGCGGCCAGGCGGGTGAGGGCGGCGAACTCCGCGGCGTCGAGATCGGCACAGCCGAGGAGCTGGGAGACGACGTGGACCGGCAGGCCCAGGTGCGTCGAGGACCGCCGGGCCACATCGACCGCGGCCTCCCAATCCGGGTGGGTGTCGGCCTTGCCGAGGACGACGACGACCCGGTCGCCGGGCAGCGAGCTCAGCAGTTCGTGGTCGGCGCGACGCGGCGGCCCGGCCAGCACGTGAAGCCAGAGGTCGGCGTCGGCGGCAGCGCGCGGATCCTCACCCGGGCCGGTCACGGTCAGTGCGAGTCGCTCACGCAGAGCGCGCGCCATCGTGTCGCGCCCGGCGCCCGGCCGGCCGACCACCTGCACGTGTAGAGGTCGCAGGAAGCGGTGTCCGGCCGCGGCGAGGACCGGGACCAAAGGCGACGACGGTTCTACGAGGTCGGCGAGTCCGCCCTGCTCAGCGGCCGCCGAAAGGAGCTCCCCGGTCGGCCGCCACCCGGGTGGCGGGTTCGTCGGTGTACGCACGTTCGCCCCCACGTCTCGACAACCCTTCCCCACCGAACACCCCGCGTGTTCCGCGGCTGGCCCGAGACTAATCCGGATTCGCCCCGGTGGGCTTCCGGACCTCCACATCCCCGCCTCCACATCCCCACCGGGGCCCGTCTTGTCCGCACGAATCCCCGACCACTTGACGGACACGATCACCCGCGACTTCGCGGAAACGCCACGATGCGCAACGATGGACGGGTGAACAACAGCGCTGACAGGTCACGGCTGTACCCCCGCGTGACGAGCTTCCGATTCCGCCGGGGGACCTTGACGACCGGACAGCAACGCAACTGGGAAACCCTCTGGCCCGTCCTCGGCCGCGACCTCGAGATCGGCCCGGAACGCATTCCCGAGCCCCAGCTCGACCTGAACGCCATGTTCGGCCGGGACAACCCGAAGGTCCTCGAGATCGGCAGCGGCACCGGCATCTCGACCGCGGCGATGGCCGAGGCCGAACCCGACGTCGACGTGGTGGCGGTCGAGGTCTACAAGCCGGGCCTGGCCCAGCTGCTCGGTCTCATCGACCGGAACGGGCTGACCAACGTGCGCCTGATCCGCGGTGACGCGTCGATCGTCCTGCGGGAACTGATCCCGTCGTCGAGCCTCACCGGCGTCCGACTCTTCTTCCCGGACCCCTGGCCCAAGTCGCGTCACCACAAGCGCCGGTTCGTGCAGACGGGCACACTGGAGCTGATCGCCGACCGTCTGGTCCCCGGCGGCGTGCTCCACATCGCCACCGACCACGCGAACTACGCCGAGTGGATCGCCGAGAAGCTCGCCACCCAGGACGCCGACCGGCCCCACGTCGTGCAGCTCACCCGCGAGTCCCCGATCCTGCTGGAACGGCCGACGACGAAGTTCGAGGGTCGGGCGGAACGAGAAGGCCGGTTCGTCAGCGAGTTCGTGTACACGCGGCCCATCCCGCCGGCTTCCGCGTCCGGCGACACCCCTGACGGGAGCCCGGCATGACCGACCAGACCACCCCGGCCGGAACGACCACCGGATTCGCGGACACCATCTCGGGCCAGACCGGCACACGTCGGATGCTGCTGGTCTGGGACGCACCGAACATGGACATGGGTCTCGGCGCCCTGCTCGGCGGCCGTCCGACCGCCGCACACCGCCCCCGATTCGACGCGTTGGGCCGGTGGCTGTTGCAGCGCACGGCAGATGTGTCAGCTCTCACGGAGAACGGCGGCGTCGTCGAACCCGAGGCGACCGTCTTCACCAACATCGCCCCAGGTAGTGCCGATGTTGTGCGCCCCTGGGTGGATGCCCTGCGAAACGTCGGTTTTGCGGTTTTCGCCAAGCCGAAGCTGTCCGAGGACAGCGATGTGGACTCCGACATGCTCGACCACATCGAACTTCGCAGGCACACTGTTGGACTAGCCGGCGTGATCGTGGCGTCCGCCGATGGCCAGGCATTCCGCGAGCCGCTCCTCGAAGTGGCCGCCGACGGGGTGCCCGTCACCGTCATCGGATTCCGCGAACACGCCAGTTGGGCCCTCACCACCGAGGAACTGGAGTTCATCGACCTCGAGGACATCCCGGGCGTGTTCCGGGAGCCCCTGCCCCGCATCGGGCTGGACTCGCTCCCGGACGAAGGCGCCTGGCTCACACCGTTCCGGCCGCTCAGCGCGCTACTGCGCTGACCGGCGCGCGGTGCCTCGTCGCAGGACGCCGAGGTGCTCTCTGAGGGCGTCACCGACCCCGATACCTCAGGGATCACTCAGGCAACACTGTCAAGATCTCACGGAGAACTGACAGAATCGCGACCGGCACCGTTCACCCCCGGGACGGCGCCCCGTCCGAGCGCACCGACGGCCCGACACCCCCGATCGCGGCCGGCGCCCGACACGTCGCACAAGAAAGGACATCAGCGTGTTCCGAGTAATCGGCACATTCGTGTATCGAATGCGCTTCCTCGTCATCGCGGTGATGATCGCCCTGATGGCGGGACTCGGACTATACGGTCTCGACCTCAGCAAGCATCTGAGTCAGAGCGGTTGGTTCGACCCCACGTCGGAATCCGATCTCGGTGCCCGGTACGCCGACAAGGCTCTGGGCCGCGATCACACGTCTGATGTCATCCTTCTGGTCACGCCGCCGGAGGGCACGACGGTCGACGATCCGGCCTTCGGCAAGAAGGTCGAGACCTTCGTCGAAGACCTCATCGCGACCCACCCCGACATCGTCGGGCGCAGCGACCCCGGCCTCTACGACCCGTTCCTCGTCCAGCCCGCCCAGAGCGCGGTCCAGGAAAGACTCTTCACCCCCGACAAACGCCAGGCCTTCATCAGCATCGGCGTCGCCGGCAACGACGACACGTCGGTACTGGAGAACTACAACACGATCGAACCGTTCTTCGACGACATCGCCGAACGCTTCGACATACCCGGCGCCACCTTCGAGCTCGCCGGGCTGCAACCCGTCGCCGGGTCGATGGCCGACGGCATGGACAAGGACATCAAGCGCGCCGAGGTGATCGCGCTACCGGTTGTCGCGCTCATGCTGTTCTTCGTGTTCGGCGGCGTCATCGCAGCGTGTCTGCCGGTCCTGATCGGCGGCCTGACCATCGCGGGCTCGCTGGGCATCATGAAGATGCTCGCGCTGACCACCGAACTCAACATCTTCGCGCAGTCGGTGGTCACGCTCATCGGTCTGGGTATCGCCATCGACTACGGCCTGTTCATCGTCTCGCGGTTCCGAGAGGAACTCGGCGAGGGTTACTCCACGAAGGCAGCTGTCCGAAGAACCGTGATGACCGCAGGTCAGACGGTGGTCTTCTCGGCGACGATCATCGTCGCCGCCCTCGCCTGCCTGCTGATCATGCCGCAGGGATTCCTCAAGTCGGTGGCCTACGGCGCGATCGCATCGGTCTCCCTCGCCGCGATCCTGTCGATCACCGTGTTGCCGGCGATCCTGGGCATCCTCGGCCCGCGGGTCAACATGTTGTCGATCAGCTCGATCCTCAAATACACGGCGATCCCGCTGGTCCGACGTTTCTCGACCGAGGAACGCGCCACCGCGCTGGAGAACCGGTTCTCCGGCCGGATGAAGACCAGCCAGGAAGTCGAGAACGGCTTCTGGGGACGCCTCGCCACATGGGTGATGAAGAACCCGCTGAAGACGGCGATCCCGACCGTGCTCCTCCTGCTCGCCCTGACGGTGCCGTTCGGCAGCATCCAGTTCGGCGGCATCAGCGAGAAGTTCCTGCCGCCGGACAACTCCGCACGTGTCGCGCAGGAGAAGTTCGACGAGTACTTCCCCAGCGAGCGCACCGAGGCGGTCAAGCTCGTCATCGTCTACGACGAGACGAACCAGGAAGACCAGAACAAGCTCGACGCCATCGCACGCCAGGCCGACCAGGTCCCGGGTTTCACCAACAAGTTCAGTGATCCGGACAAGGCCGGCTTCGGTTCCTATGACGCCGAGCGGTACCCGAACGTCGGCGTCTACCAGGTCTCGGCCGGTCTGGTCGACCGCACCCAGGCGGCCAAGGCGATCGACCAGCTCCGGGCGATCGACACCCAGGGCCTCACCATGTACGTGACGGGTACCCCTGCGCTCACCCAGGATTCGATCGACGCGCTGATGAACCGGCTGCCCCTGATGGCGATCATGCTGGTCCTCATCACCGGCCTGTTGATGTTCCTGCAGTTCGGATCGCTGGTCCTGCCGATCAAGGCGGCGTTGATGACCGCCCTCGGTCTCGGCGCGACACTGGGCATCCTCACCTGGATCTTCGTCGACGGCCACGGCGCGGGACTCGCGAACTTCACCCCGGGTCCGCTGTTCGCGGCGATCCTGGTCCTGATCATCGCGATCATCTTCGGTCTCTCCACCGACTACGAGGTGTTCCTGCTCTCCAGAATGGTCGAGGCCAGACAACGGGGAGCCAGCACCACCGAGTCGATCCGGAGCGGCATCGCCCACACCGGCGGGATCATCACCGCGGCGGCGGCCATCCTGGTGGTGGTGACAGGTGCCTTCAGCCTGTCCGACATCGTGATGATGAAGTACATCGCGTACGGCATGATCGCGGCGCTCATCCTCGACGCCACCGTGATCCGCATGCTGCTCGTGCCATCGGTGATGAAGCTGCTCGGCGACGACTGCTGGTGGGCCCCTCGCTGGATGCAGACCGTGCAGCGCAAGATCGGTCTCGGCGAGGCCGTCCTCGAGGACGAGCCCGACGAGCAGCGCGACTCCCGCGCGGCACGCAAGATGAGTGCGGGCACGCTCGTCGCGGAGGCCCCGACCTCGGTGATGGCCGCAGCCCGGCCGCGCACCGCGCCCGCCGGAGCCGCACCCGCTCGCCGCGGGGCCCCGGGACCGGATGGTCGCCGGCCCGTCCCTCCGCGTCCCGCACCCGGATCGCCCCAGCCCCAGGGCAATGCACCCCAAGCCGGTGCACCCCAGCCGAATGCACCGATGACCAACGCGCCGCTGGCGAAGACACGGCAGCCCGGTCCGCCAGTCCGCAACGGCGGCCCTGGTCCGATCCCGCCTGCACCCGTGCCCGGTGATGTCCCCGGTCGTGCGGTTCCCGGCCGTGTCGGTCCGTCGGCACCGCCCACCGCACAGCCGTCCGGCGCCCAGGCCGAGGCACCCCGCCCCGAGCGTCGACCGACGGCGCCGTACCGACGGTCGACGCTGCCCAAGAGCGATCGCCCGGACACCGGTGGGTGGACCCTCGGCGAGGGCGGCATCCGACTCGGCGATCCCGCCCCTCGCGGCGACCGCTCGCCGAGCACCACTCCCCCGCCTGCGCCGCCGGTCCGTACGCCTGCGCCGGCCGACGCACCTGCGCGTGAGGCGGGTTCACGGTCCCCGCTGGGTCGACGCCCGAGCCTCGACGACGCGGGTCGCCGACCGCTGGCTGCCTCCGTGTCGCCGGAGAACTCGACACCGACGACCCGGGGTCGCCGGACCTCGGGGCCGTCTCCGATGGAGCGGGGACTGAGTCCGGACGCCACCCCGGCGGCCACGCCCCGTCCGGGAACCGGCCCCGTCGGCCCGTCCGCGGACGCCGACTCGGGTCGTCGCCGCCCACGGTCCGACCGGCACGCCCGCTCGGAGGAGAGCGGTGACGACGCCCAGATCAGCGTGCAGGAGCTGCTGAAGCGCAGTCGCTCGGAGAAGTAGTCACGCGGACGAGTGCACTCGACGGCCGGTGGGGGGGTTCGCCCTCCGCCGGCCGTTCTCGTTATGGATCCCGCGTCGATGTTCATCAATCGGGGCTTGGCCAGGACTGGGCATTGCCCTGATGTGACCGGTCACACAGCCAGCGCAGGATGACTTCCAGCCCACAACCGCTGGAGGTACAGCCCACATGAACTCATCCGCCTGGACGTCTCCGGAACACCGCCGCAGCGTGCTCTGGATCGTCACCCTCGCCGCCGTGGCGATCGTCTTCGACGGCTACGACCTCGTGGTCTACGGCACGGTCCTGCCCACGCTGCTCGACGACCCGGGTCAACTGGGCGCGCTGACCCCGGCGACCGCCGGTGCTCTCGGTTCCTACGCCCTCATCGGCGTGATGATCGGAGCCCTGGTGGCCGGGGCGTTCGGCGACCGGGTCGGCCGGCGCCGGATGATGTTGTTCAACATCGTCTGGTTCTCGATCGGCATGGCGGCCACCGCGCTCGCGACCGACCTCGTCTCGTTCGGAATCCTGCGCTGTCTCACCGGAATCGGTATCGGCGGCCTGGTCGCGACAGCCGGTGCGATGGTCGCGGAGTTCGCGCCGACCTCCAAGCGGAATCTGTTCAACGCCATCGTCTACAGCGGGGTGCCGGCGGGCGGTGTCCTCGCCTCGGTGCTGGCGATGCTGCTCGCCGACCACATCGGATGGCGCGGCCTGTTCTGGATCGGTGCGCTGCCCCTCGTCACGCTGCTCCCGCTGGCCGTGCTGAAGATGCCCGAGTCCCCGCAGTGGCTCGCGGCACGCGAACGGTACGAAGAGGCCCGTGAGATCAGCACGCGGACCGGTATCCCGGTGGACCTGCGCGCACGCCACCTCGGCGTCGCGCCGGATCCCGTGCCCGGAAAGCTCGGCTTCGCCGCCCTCGCCACGCGCCGGTTCGCCGTCCCCACACTGCTTCTGGGCATGATGAGTTTCGTCGGCCTGCTGCTGACCTACGGCCTCAACACCTGGCTTCCGCAGATCATGAAGGCCAACGGATTCGACGCGAAGGGATCGCTGTCGTTCCTGCTGGTCCTCAACGGCGGCGCGATCGTCGGCGGCCTGATCGCCGCTCGGCTCGCCGATCGCCGCGGCCCGCAGCAGGTGGTCGCGACGTCGTTCTGTCTGGCGACCTTCGCGCTCGTGTGCCTGACCTTCGGTCTGCCGCTGCCGATCCTGCTGGCCGCGGTCGCGGTCGCCGGCACGGGCACCATCGGAACCCAGGTGCTGATCTACGGTTTCGTGTCGAACTTCTACCCGACCGAGGCGCGCGGCGCGGGCGTCGCCTGGTGTGCCGGATTCGGCCGACTGGGTGGGATCGTCGGTCCGGTCATCGGCGGTCTGCTGATCGGCGCCGGGATCTCCTCGGGCACGGCGTTCTACCTGTTCGCCGGCATCGCGCTGGCCGGTGCGGCGGCGACGCTGCTGGTCGTCGCACCGAAGACGGAACCGTCCACGCCGATCACGGCGGCGGCGCTCGCCACTGCCGAATAGATTCCGGCACAGAGTTCCGTACACGGCCTGGTGGAGGACTCAGTCCTCTTCCAGGCCGTGTTCGATGACGTAGCGCGTCAGTTCCACCCGGTTGCCCAACTGCAGCTTCCGGAGCGTGGCCTGGACGTGGTTCTCGACCGTGCGATGACTGAGGGACAGCCGACGCGCAATCTGCTTGGCGCTCAGACCTTTCGCCACGAGCCGCAGCACCTCGGTCTCCCGCTCGGTCAGAACAGGTGTCGTCGGCGAGGCGTCCGGCTGCTGCGACATCCGGCGGTACTCCCCGAGTACGAGTCCCGCGAGGCCGGGCGTGAAGACCGCCTGTCCATCGGCTGTTGCACGGACCGCGGACACCAGCTCCTCGCGGGACGACGACTTCACGAGGTATCCACTCGCGCCGGCTTTCACGGCCTCGAGGACGTCGTCGCGCTCCCCGGAGGCCGACAGCACGAGGATGCGGGTTCGCGGCGAGACCTCAAGCACGGCCACGGTTGCGTCGGCGCCGGAGCCGTCGGGGAGCTGCATGTCCATCAGCACGACGTCCGGCGTGACCGCGGCGGCACGTCGGCCCGCGCTGGCCACCCCGTCGGCGGTGGCGACGACGTCGAATCCCTCGTCGGCGAGGTCGCGGGCGACCGCGTCACGCCAGATCGGGTGATCGTCGACGACCATGATCCGCAGACCTGCGGCTTCACCGTCCACTGTGCGTCCACCCTCAGGTTCGACCGTGCCCATCTGTTCTCCCATCAGTCCCGTTGCCCCTCAGCCCTGTTGCCCCTCAGCCCTGGTGCCGCTCGGTCCTGTCCCCGACCGGCCCGATCGTCGCGGGACGGTGAACTCCCACTCGGTCCCGGCACCGGGTTCGGTGTCGAGGACTGCTGTTCCGCCCAACGATTCGATCCGTCCGACAATGGATTTCGCAACGCCGAGGCGTCCTTGCGACACCGCCTGCGCCAGCCGGCCCTCGCTGATCCCGACACCGTCGTCGCGCACGCTCACCACCACGTCGTCTCCGAGATCCTCCACCAGGATGTAGGCGCGCGCATCGGGTCCCGCGTGATGGCGGGTGTTGTCGAGGACGTTGACCACCGCGGCGCGGATCTCCTGCCCGATGTGGGCGGATACCGGAACCGGGTCGGCCGGTGCGCTCACCGAGATGCGGTCGTCGGCGAAGACCCGCAGGGTCGCCGCGAGGTCCAGTTCATCGGTTCCTCCCGCGCCGTCGAGCACGGACTCGTCGCCCGCGTCACCGGCGTCGGAGATCATCCGGCGCAGTGCGCGTTCCTGTTCGGCGGCCAGTGAGGCCAGTTCCGCGGTGGGCCCGCCGATCTCACGGCCGCGTCGGGCGATGAGCGCGAGCACCTGCAGCACTCCGTCGTGCACCTCGCGCGACAGACGTTCGCGTTCCTCGGCGGCCGCCGCGATTCGTGCTGCGGCCGACAGCTTCTCGTGGGAGCGCCGGGCATTCGCCGCCGCGAGGCCCACCGCCATGCCGGTCGCGACGATCACGATGATCGTGGCGTTGTGTCCGAAGTTCAGGTTCAGCTCGCCCTTGACGAAGGTGCTCGTCCCGCCGACGACGAGTCCGATGACGATCCCGCCGACCGGTCCCGCCAGGATCGCGACCGAGATGACCGCGTTGGTGGCCCACAGCGTCGTCGGCCAGGTCTGGTTGTTCCACGCCCACTCGGCGTCGGCCACATAGGAGGTGGACAACATCAGGCCGCAGACCAACACCACTTCGGCGGTGACCCAGTAGCGGTTGCGGGCGAATCCGAGGAAGTACCCGATCCCGCTGACCGCCGTCCAGACGGTCAGCAGACAAAAGAGTGCCCACGCGACGGCCCGATGGTCCAGGTCGTCGTTGATCGCCAACTGGAAGCCGAGTGCGTAGAGATAGGACAGCAGACGGAAGATCTGCGCACCACGCCACAGTGGACCGACCGGATCGACGTCGACGGCGCGGGCCAACCGCCCCGCCTCCGTGTCCCGCATCTGCGCGACCCACCGCGTCGACGGCTGCGCGCTCATGACGTCCCGGGCTCCTGTGGGCCTGTTTCGGGGTCCTGCTCCGGCGGGGTCGCCGCGTGCGGCTTCGCCCCGCTCTCCGCAACGGCCTCCGCGGTCGCGTCGGGATCGGCGGTGTCCCACACGGGTTCGTTGGGTTCGGCGACATATCCTCCGGGGTGGACCTCGGTGTCGCGCTCGGCGTCGGCCGTGCCCTTGAGGTGACGTATCGCGGTGTTGAGGAAGGCGATCAGCGGCACGGCCAGCAGTCCGCCGATGATCCCGGCCGAGACCAGGCCCGCGGCGATACCGAGGACCACTGCGACCGGATGCAACCGCACCGAACGGCCGAGCAGGAACGGCTGCAGTACATGACTTTCGAGTTGCATCACGCCGACGACGATCGCGAGTGCGACGACGGCCGCGATCCAACCCTGGGTGATCAGGGCGACCAGCACCGCCAGCGAACCGCTCAGCAGCGCACCGACGATCGGGATGAAGGCACCGAGGAACACCAGCGACGCCAGCGGGAGCGCGAGCGGCACCTGCAGGATGGCGAGGCCGACCCCGATCCCGCAGGCATCGACGAAGGCCACGGCGACCGTCGCCCGCACGTATCCGACGAGTGTCCCGAATCCGGCGATCCCCGCTCGCCACACCCGGTCACGGCTCCCGGCCGGCACGAGCCCGGTGGAGAACCGCCAGATCTCCGCCCCGCCGTAGAGGAAGAAGATGAGGAGGAAGAGGGTCAGCAATGCACCGGTGATGATCTCGCTCGCGGTGGTGGCGGTCGCGAGTGCGCCGCTGGTGACGCGATCCTGGTTGTGCTGCAGAAAGTTCACGACGTCCGAGCCTGCGTTACGCACCTGCTCCGGATCGAGATCGAGCGGCCCCTCGATCAGCCACTGCTTGGTGCGCTCGACCGTGTCGCTGACCTCTTCGACCAGCTGCGGCACACCCCGCATGAACTCGCGCACCACGAATGTCATCACCCCGGCGATGAAGCCCAGCGCCAGGAGAATGTTGAGCAGCACCGCCAGCGACCTCGGTACCCCGCGACGGTCGAGGGCGTCGACCGCGGGTACGAGCATCGCCGCCACCAGGATCGCCAGCGCGACCGGGACCAGCACCTCTTCGAACTCGACGAAAAGCTTCGCGGCGACGTAGGCGGCGACGAGGAGCAATAGCAGCCGCCACGCCCATTCGGCGGCGGCCCGCACCTGCGGATGGACCCTGGCACGGTCGAGGGACGCGAGGTCGGGGGCTACGTGCGGCCGACCGGCCGGTTCGGCTTCGCTCACGAGAGCAACAGTAGACAGTCCGGTCAGCGGACGGTGGTGGACATGCGGGAGCGCACCCTGGCCTAGGGTGTCACCTATGTCGGAGGATGTTGGCTCACCAGGGGATGTGACCGCACGCCCCGCCACCCGCCCCCGCTTCTGGTGGGTGCGCTGGGTCCTCCTTGCCGTCGTCCTGGTGATCCTCGGTGTCGAGATCGTGCTGATCTGGCCCGAGTTGAAGAAGGCCTGGCTGCGCATCGACAACATCAAATGGCACTGGGTGTTCGCCTGCGTCGTGGCCGCGATGCTGTCGATGGACAGCTTTGCGCAGGTCCAGCGGGCGTTGTTGCGCTCGGCCGGCGTCCGGGTGACGCAGTGGAAGTCGCTGTCGGTCATCCTCGCCGCCAACTCGCTGAGCCAGACCATGCCGGGCGGCCAGGTGCTGGCCCCCGCGTTCACCTACCGCGAGACCCGCAAGTGGGGAGCGACGCCGGTCGTCGCGTCGTGGCAGGTCGTCATGTCGGGCCTGCTCGCGGGCGTCGGACTCGCGGTTCTCGGGTTCGGCGGCGCGATGCTCGCCGGTGCCAAGACGAGCCCGTTCTCGGTCGTCTTCTCGGTGGCCGGGCTGCTCGCCGTCGCCGTCGTCCTGCAGTACCTCGCCAGCCACCCCGAGTCGCTGAAGAGCACCGGGATCCGGGTGCTGGGGTGGATCAACCAGCTCCGCAACAAGCCCGACGACCACGGCACCGAGAAGCTCTTCGAACTGCTGGAGCAGCTCCGGGCCGTGCAGCTCACCAAACGCGACACCTCGATCGCGTTCGGGTGGAGCCTGTTCAACTGGGTCGCCGACGTCGCCTGTCTGATGTTCGCCTGCTGGGCCGTCGACGCACACCCGAGCATCGCGGGACTGATGGTCGCCTATGCGGCCGGCAAGGCCGTCGGCACGGCGATCCCGCTGCTCCCGGGCGGCATCGGTGTCGTCGACGCCGTGCTGGTCCCCGCCCTGACCAGTGCCGGCATGCCCGCCGCCGACGCCATCACCGCCGTCCTGATCTACCGCATCATCAGCTACGTCTTCGTCGCGGTGGTCGGCTGGGTCGTCATCGCGATCATGTTCCGCAACCGGATCAGGCGCGACGACACCTTCATCGACGAGGTGGAACGCGACGTCGACGCGGCTGCGCAACAGGAGTCCTCCGGCACGGAACCCGGTCAAGGGTCCGACACTGATCCGCCGCCGAACCCGGTACGGTAATCCACCATGTCGATCCCGAACCCCACCGAGGAGGGGACCTCACCGGTGCGGGGAACCGCGACCGGGCCGATGGCCGCTCTGTTCGACGCGGTGGCCATCACGATCTTCGTGGTGATCGGCCGAGCCAGCCACGAAGAGGGGTACGCCCCGGTCACCTTCCTGCACACACTGTGGCCGTTCCTGGTCGGCTGCGCGGCCGGCTGGTCGATCACCTACGTGTACGCCCACGTACGCTCCAGCGACTTCTTCGGCCACGACTTCCGACCCGACCGCGTCGTACCGGTCGGGATCGTCATCTGGTTCTGCACCGTGACCGTCGCGATGATCCTGCGCTTCATCCTCAGCCAGGGCGTGGCGGTCAGCTTCGTCATCGTCGCGACCGTGACGCTGGCCTTGTTCCTGCTCGGGTGGCGGGCGGTCTTCGCCTACCTGGGCCGCCGCGCCGCCGGCCGCTGACACCTCACCGGCCGACACCTCACCGGCGTCGCGAACCGCCGACGGTCGCGCCTACTTGATGGTGAAGTACTTCTGGGCCACCTGGAGCGCCGCGGTACCCGACTTCGGACCCTCGGTGTAGATCACGACGACCTGTCCGCCCTGGATGCCGACGAACCAGCCCGGACCTTCGGGACCGTTGGTCCCGACCAGCGCCTTCAGGCCGGGAGCCCGGGTGAGGTCGCTGGCATCGCCGGTGGCCGCGGTGGTGGTCATCGCCCGCAGGATCGGACCGACCAGCGCAGGGTCGAGGCCTCCGAGTTCACCGCCGGCGACCTTGGTGGGCACGTTCTTGAGGACGAACGGCGGCACCGACGACGGCTGACCCGCAGCCGCCCGTGCCAGGGCGACGCCGAGCGCACCCATGTTGGTCATCGACATGTTGGTCTGCCCCGGACGGAAGCCGATGGTCGCGATGCCGGGTTGTCCCGGCGTCGGGACGCTGGCACCGGGGACGGTGAACTGCACGCCGAGTCCCAGGCGGTCGAGGAGCGTCTCCGCCTGCTCGGGTTGTGCGCCGGAGATGCGGCCGACCTCGTCGAAGACCGGGTTCAGCGTCGAGCCGACCGGGTACGCCCGATCGATCTCGATGTTGCGTTCGGCGGCGTAGGTGTTCTGCGCCATGCCGAGGATCGCGCCGCTCTGGGCGTCGAGGGTGAGGATCGTGGCGGGCTGCCCGACCTCGACCGCGGCGTCGCCCAGGGTCAGCTGCACGCCCTGGTCGACGGTCGACAGCACGTCGGGTCCGGGAGGTCCCTGCTCACCGGCGAGACGGCGGGGCCGGACACCGGGGTTGACCATCTCGACCTGCCAGCCGGCGGTGGCATCGCGGATCGCCTGCCAGTAGTTGGTCAGGCCGTCCTCGAGTGGCGACGACAGGCGACGGTCGGCCATGACGAGCCGGTCGGTGCGGTTCACGCTCACCCCGGGCACGCGGGCGGGGTCACCGGCGAGAACCTGCATGTCCGGATCGCGGAGCGTCACGGCGATCACCTGCTTGCCGGGCATCTCGGCCAGCTTCTCACTGATGACCGCGGGAGTGATCAGCGGGGCGATCGGCGCGATGACCCCGGCCAGCGCACGGGTCGTGGCGGCCAGATCGCGGGTTTGTGCAGGGTCGATGACGATTTCGTTGACCGGCTGCAGGTACATGAAGACCTTGCCCGACCGGCTGCGCACTGACGGCGCGGGCGTCGCGTCGGTCCGGATCTCGCGGAGGTGTCCACCGGCACCGAGGCCCGGATGCAGGATCGCCGGATCCCAGGTGACCTTCCAGCCCGACGACAGCTTCCGTGCGGTTCCCTCGCTGTTCGCCTCGTAGACACGCCCCTTGTCCCAGTTCCACTTGGTGGTCAGGGCGAAGGTCGCGGTGCCGTCGCTGTACTCGACGGGTTTCTCGATGTCGACGTCGATCCGTTGTGCCGACATCTCTTTCAGCGTCGTGGTCAGACTGTCCCCGGCTTGACCGGGGGCAGTCGTGAACTGCGCGGCACCGCCGGCATCCTGGCGGCTCAGCGCGGTGGCGAAAGCATCGATGGCGGCGGCGGCACCGGAGTTCGACGTTCCGGTGAGCGAACAGGAGCTCACGACGACGGCACAGGTGACCGCGGCACAAGCGGCGGACGTTGCGCGCTTGACCCAGATCTTCATGACGACAATTTTCACTCTTATAACACTCGAAATCGACGCTCTCAGCTTCCATTCGGGAATCAAGCCGGTCACGAACGCGTCTCGTCCCGCAATCTTCACGCCACAGCCGACGATCGGGTGTGGTTTCGTTCACGAAACCACGGCGAACTCCGACCAGAAGCGGGGTCTGCAGACTGCGATGATGGACCCATGGCTTTCACGGTGATCCCCGGTGACGATCGCATGGTCACGACGACCGATTGGCTCACCTCGCGGCACGGGTTCTCCTTCGGCGACCACTACGATCCCGACAACACCCATTTCGGGGCCCTCCTCGCATTCAACGACGAGGAGGTGGCACCCGGCGAGGGCTTCGACCTCCACCACCATCAGGAGAGCGAGATCGTCACCTGGGTGGTGTCCGGGACGCTCGTGCACCGGGATTCGGCCGGGCACTCGGGCGTGCTCTATCCCGGTCTCGTGCAACGGATGAGCGCCGGGACCGGCGTCGAACACTCCGAGCGCAACGACGCGTGGCCGGACCTGGCCGGGTCGGGGACCGAGCCGGTGCACTACGTCCAGATGTGGCTGATGCCCGACCGTCACGGACTCGAGCCGTCCTACGATCAGGCCGACGTCGCCGATCGGCTGGCGGCCGGCGAGCTGGTCCCTGTCGCTTCCGGTGACCCCGACCGTGGGGCCGCGATCTCGATCGCCAACGCCGGCGCCACCCTCTACGCCGTACGACTGAGCCCCGGCGGGAAGTCCGAGATCCCGACCGCCCGCTACACGCTCCTGTTCGTCGTCGAGGGCGAGGCTCAGGCCACCGTCGACGGGGAGCCCGCAGCCCTGCGTGCCGGTGACGCCGTACGCGCCGTCGACGCCGAACTGATGTCGGTCACCTCCGACGCCGGCGCCGAGATCCTGGTCTGGTCGATGGCGACGGGGCTCGGGGGTTCCTGAGGCCTGCGAGTGGACCCGGCCCCCGGTCACCAGATCCGGTGCGGTAGACCCCAGGCGGTCAACTCCTCGGCGAGCAGACGCCGGAGTGTGTCGTCGTCGACGAAGTGCTTCTCGTCGAAGCCGCACAAGGTGAAGGTCACGTTCGTCTCCGTTCGCGCCATCCAGGCGTGAATTCCCTCGCCGTAACGGAGGCGACCCGCGGAGTCGACGCCCTGCGGGACGCCCCGCACCGTGACCGCCGATGCTCGGACCCCTCCGACGGTGCACACCTCGGGAGGCAGGTCGCCGATGTTCGATGTCATGGCGTCCGGATACGAGGCCTCCGGGGCTCCCCTCTTCGCGATCAGAGACGGCGGGAGAAACCACCCCAGGGGCACCAGGTGCACCTCGGTCGCGCGTCGGCCGCCCGCCAGCGCCTTGTAGGCCCTCCGGCATTCCTCGCGGATCACGCCGAGATCCATCACGGGGGCGGGTACGGGTGAGAGGTAGACCGACACACCCGCCACCGCATTGCCCCGGTCGTGGTCCTCGTCGGTTCGGGCCGCGACCGGGATGCCGACCTTGATCTGATTCTCCGGCGCGGTGTAACCGCTGGCCCGGAGCAGGCCCGCGACGACCGCTATGTACAGCGAGTTGGCGGTGCCTCCGTGACTGCGGGCGACCTGGTCCCAGTCGGCGGTAGGGACGGTCGCGGTCGTCCAGACCGGCGTCGCCGCCGGTGCACGCTCGGCGAGCGGGGAACGGGGCGCACGCGAGTCGAGGGGTTGTGTGTCGTCCTCGACCGTCCGGGCGTTGCCCTTCACCGCTCGCAGAATCCCGGCGCCGGCAGCGCCGAGCTGACGCACGGCGTCGACGACGTCGGAGGATCGCGACGCGACCGGGTGCGGGACCTTGGGCGGGATCATTCGATCGCCCCGTTCCACGGCTGCCAGAGCCTCTGCGACCGCGGCGACGCGTGCTTTGCCGTCGGCGACCATGTGCAAGCTGCACAACGACAGCACGGTGCGGCCGGTCTCGGTCACGGCGGCACGCAGACGCCAGCAGCGCCCCTTGTCCGGGTCGAGCCGGACGCCACGCAGCTCGTCCACGGCCCAGTCGGCCACCGCGTCGTCGGCGATCCGCTGGTCGTCGAGGGCGAGGGGCACCGGCCGAGGTGCTCGAACCCAGTACGGCCGGGCGCCGCGCACTCTCGGCTCGACGAGCTGCCGGTGCAGCCGGCCGTGACACAGCGCGTCGTTGAATCGTCGAAGACTCTCCGGATCCACTTCCTCCGGGAAGTCCCACACCATCTGCTGGACCACCGACCAGCCAACCGCCCGGTACAACAGCCACCATGGTGCGTCGCCGACGGTGAATCGGACCAGGTCGGGGACGGGGCGGAAGGCCTGCGAGTCGTCTTCGATGGGGTTGTCGCGCACGACTTCCGATGGTTCCACACGATTGCACCCCGGAGCGGACCGGTGGTGATCAGTGCGACGTCCGCGACGACGCGTGCAGATCCTTCGCGGTCGGCGACTTCTCGACGGTCTCCGGGTCGGGGTCGGTCCTCAGCAGACGGTCGACGGTCCCGGCCGTGGTGACCGCGAACCAATAGTGCTCGTTGCGGTAGTGGTGGAACCGGTGGTTGCGCCAGAGCCGGCGGTAGAACGCGTGCCGCGGCCGGTAGTCGGAGTGGATCAGGTAGTGCGTCCACTCGTAGACCAGCCCGATCGCCGGGAGCACGACCAGGAAGGTCAGCCCGCGCTCGACGCTGGCGAAGACGAACATCCCGACGATGACGGCGGCGATCACGACCGCGATGAGCACCTGCCACGGGATGAAGATGAGCGGGATGTCGCGGGGGTCGCGATGGTGTTCACGATGTTTGCGCGCGACGAGCGGGTCGATGGTGACCGGGCCCAGTCGCTTGGGGCGCCAGTGTAGGACGAACACGTGGATCAGCCATTCCACCAGCGGGAAGCTCGCGACCATGACCACCGGGACGAGCAGGTCGGCGAGACCCCAGCCGCCCAGCCACACCCGCGCCACCAGCGCGGCGGCGAGGAACGCCGCCATAATCCACGGCGACGGATGTCGAATGAACTCGGCGAATGCATCGCGCAACGACATCGAGTGCCGCGATCGCATTCTCCGCTCCTCGGTCGCCACCTGTCGGCGTGCCCGGATGTCGATCTCGTCTGCGGACATCAGTGTCCCTCCCCCGGTGTGGTTTCTGCTTTCTCGAGCGCCTCGCACAGGGCGAGCAGTGCCGACGTCGCGGGTTCGAGCAGAGCGCGGGCCGCGACCTCGGCACGTTCGGGTTCGTGTGCGGCGATGGTGTCGACGAGCGCGCGGTAGCCCTCGATGTTCCCGACCTCGGGTTCCAGCACCCCGGCGAGAGCGGGGACCGCGGGCTCATAGGCGGCGCGCAGCGAGTTGTACATGAGCCGGAAGGCGATCGAGTCGGCCGCGTCGATGACGGCACTCCAGAACTCCAGAGCGGCGACCTGCTGACCGACGGGTTCGGGCTCGCCGGCGAGACGGTCGAGAACCGATCGGATCGCTACCAGGTGATCGTCGGAGGCACGTTGCGCTGCGAGGCGGGCGACCTCCGGGCCGACGACGGCACGCGCCTCGACGATCGACCGCGCGACACTCGGCGCGAGCGCACCGCCGCGGATGAGCAGACGGGGCAGGAGATCGAGGCCGCCCGTCCGGGCGATGTCCTGGACCCGCGCGCCGTCGCCCTGCCGGATGGTGACGAGTCCCGACGCCGCGACCCGCTTGAGCGCCTCGCGCACCGTCGGCCGGGAGACCCCCAGCATCCGCGCGAGTTCCCGCTCACTGGGGAGCGCCTCGCCGGCGGCCAGATCGCCGGACAGCACACCTTCGACGATCTGGTCGAAGACGATCTCGGGCGCACTCTGCTGGGTCACCGGCTGGAAGGGCATACCTGTGACCGTAACCACACTCGGTCAAGTGGTCAAGTGGTCAGACCAATTACCAAACCAGCGCGCGACCGCACGTAGAGATGCGCCGGCGCTACGTGGCGACAGACGGATTCGAACCGCAGGCCTGTGCAGGTCAGCGCAGCTGATCGAGGAGCCGCAACCACACCTCGCTGACCGTCGGATACGACGGAACCGCGTGCCACAACCGTGACAGCGGCACCTCGCCGACGATCGCGACCGTCGCCGAGTGCACCAGTTCACCGGTCTGCGAGCCGACAAAGGTCGCACCGACGAGAACATCCCTCGCGGCGTCGACGACCAGCGATGCGTACCCCGAGTAGTCGGGCCCCAGCAGGTACGAGCCGGCCACCGCGATCTCGCCCTCGGCGACACGCACGTCGATCCCGGCGTCCGTCGCCTGCTCCCGGGTGAGCCCGACCGACGAGATCTCCGGTCGGGTGAAGACCACCTGTGGCACCGCAGCGTGGTCGGAACTCGCGACGTACCGCAGGCCGTCGAGTTCCCGACCCTCGGCCCGTGCGGCGATGACGTCGCCGGCGACCCTCGCCTGGTACTTGCCCATGTGGGTCAAGGCGTTGCGGCCGTTCACATCCCCGACCGAGTAGAGCCAGGGATGGCCCGGCACCGTGAGGTGATCGTCGACCCGCAGCGGCCCCTTGGCCTCCAATCCCACCGAGTCGAGACCCAGATCGGTTGTCGCAGGCGCCCTTCCGGCAGCGACCAAGATCTCGTCGACGGTGAGATCGCCGGCCCCGTCGCCGGTGAGCCGGACGACCGCCGGGCCGCCGTGGATTCGTCCGTATCCGGTGGCCGCGGCGTCGGACCTCTCGACGGATTCGATCGTCGTCCCGAAGCGGATGTCGGCGCCGCGTGCCCGCAGCGTGTCGGCAACCCGTTCGCCGGCAAAGGGTTCCATCTTCGGCAGCAGCCGGTCTCCGCGGATCGCCATCACGAGACTGCGCACCCCCAGGTCCAACAGCCACGTCGCGGCCTCGCAGGCCACGACCCCACCGCCGAGCACCACCACCCGTTCCGGGATGTCGAGGATGTTGGTCGCGTCGCGCGAGGTCCACGGCAGCGCCTCGCGCAGTCCGGGGATCGGTGGGACGGACGCGGTGCTCCCGGTGGCGACGACCACCGCCTCGCGGGCGGTCAGCAGCCGGCCACCGGCCTGGACCTGTTTCTCGCCGACGATCCGGCCGTGGCCGCGGATCACCTCGATGCCGGCACCGTTGGCCCATCGCACCTGACCGGTGTCGTCGTGGGTGGTGCGGCTGTCGTCGAGACGGCCGGTGACGGTGTCGCGCCACTCGAGTACGCCGGAGGGTTCCGGGTTCGACGCCGACGCCCGTTCCCGGGACCCGCCCAGCGCCCGCGCCTCGCCGAGCGCGTTCCCGGGTCCGAGCAGCGCCTTGGACGGCATGCAGGCCCAGTAGGAACACTCCCCGCCCATCAGTTCGTGTTCGACGATCGCAGCGGTGCGATCGCTGCCCCGTATCGCATAGTCGGCGGCGTTCTCGCCGACCGGCCCGCCGCCGATCACGACGACGTCGTAGCTGGTTTCTCCCACCATGGATTCACCGTAGGGACCTGACCGGCACCTCGCGTGATTTCGCCGGTACCGAACGCTGCTGACGGATCGCCGATCCGGTGACAAGATGGAGCGCGTGACTGCTTCGAATACCGATCTCAAGTCCGGACTCGACCTCGAGTGGGTCGACGATTCCGTCCGCATCCAGGACGATCTGTTCGCCCACGTCAACGGCAAGTGGTTGGAGTCGCACGTCATCCCCGACGACCGTTCGGTCGACGGAGCGTTCCACGTGCTGCGCGACAACTCCGAGGAGAACGTCCGCGACATCATCACCGAGTGTGCGGAGTCGAGCCCCGCGAGCGGCTCCGACGCGCAGAAGATCGGCGACCTCTACGCCTCGTTCATGGACACCGACCACATCGAGGCGCTCGGCATCGGCCCGATCACCGGCGAGCTCGAGAAGATCGCCGCCATCGATTCCGTGGACGCACTCGCCCGGCGTATCGGGCGGCTCCAACGCCACGGCGCCGGCGGACTGTTCGGCTACTACGTCGACACCGACGCCAAGAAGTCCGACCGCTACCTGGTGCACGTCACCCAGTCCGGACTGGGCCTACCCGACGAGTCGTACTACCGCGAGGACAAGCACGCGGAGACCCGCACCGCCTACGTGGCACATGTGGAGCGGATGTTCGCCCTCGCCGGCTTCGACGACGCGGCCGCCCGCGCCGCCACCATCCTGGACCTCGAGACCGCCATCGCGGCCGAGCACTGGGACGTGGTGAAGCGCCGCGACGCCGAACTCACCTACAACCTGATGACACTGGACGAGTTCACCTCCGCCGCCGACGGTTTCCCGATCGGCGAGTGGCTGGGCGGCCTGGGCACCACCGGCGATCCGACCTTCGCCGAGGTCGTCGTCGCGCAACCCTCCTTCGTGTCGGGGGCGTCGTCGCTCATCGCCTCGCGTCCGCTCGACGAGTGGAAGACCTGGCTGACGTGGCGACTGCTCCGCTCCGCCGCGTCGTACCTGTCGTCGGACTTCGTCGACGAGAGCTTCGACTTCTACGGCCGTACACTGACCGGCGCGGAGACCATCCGCGACCGCTGGAAGCGCGGCGTCGGTTTCGTCGAGGGCGCGATGGGCTTCGCGGTCGGCAAACTCTATGTGGCCAAGCACTTCCCGCCGGAGGCGAAGGCACGCATGGACGAGCTCATCGCCAATCTGGTGAAGGCCTATCGCCGCAACATCTCCGAGCTCCCGTGGATGACCCCGGACACCCGGGAGAAGGCGCTCGCGAAGCTCGAGAAGTTCACCCCCAAGATCGGCTACCCGGCCAAGTGGCGCGACTACAGCGCACTGAGCGTCGACCGCGGTGATCTCATCGGGAACGTCGCGCGCGCTTCGTCGTTCGAGCAGGACCGCGAGTTCGCCAAGATCGGCGGACCGGTCGACCACGACGAGTGGTTCATGACCCCGCAGACGGTCAACGCCTACTACAACCCGGGCATGAACGAGATCGTCTTCCCGGCCGCCATCCTGCAGCCCCCGTTCTTCGACCCCGAGGCCGACGACGCGGTCAACTACGGCGGTATCGGCGCGGTCATCGGTCACGAGATCGGGCACGGCTTCGATGATCAGGGCGCGAAGTACGACGGTGACGGCAACCTCGTCGACTGGTGGACCGACACCGATCGCACCGAGTTCTCCTCCCGTACACGCAAGCTCATCGACCAGTACGGCGAGTTCACCCCGACGGGCCTCGACCCGGAGCACAAGGTCAACGGCGACTTCACCATCGGCGAGAACATCGGTGATCTCGGCGGTCTGTCGATCGCACTCGTGGCGTACGAGATCGCGACGGAGGGCACCGAACCGCCGGTCATCGACGGCCTGACCGGTACCCAGCGCGTGTTCTTCAGCTGGGCGCAGATCTGGCGCACCAAGACCCGCGACGCCGAGGCGATCCGCCGTCTGTCCATCGACCCGCACTCGCCGCCGGAGTTCCGCTGCAACGGTGTCGTGCGGAACATGGACGCCTTCTACGAGGCCTTCGACGTGAAGCCCGGGGACGCACTGTATCTCGAGCAGGACCAGCGGGTCCGGATCTGGTGAACGACGCATCCGGTGCCGACAGCGGCGTGCCCGACGGCGCCCCGGCACCGGGGGCGCCGCCACCGGTGACCATCGCGAAGGGCCGCGACCTGACCGTGGCGCTGCTTCGACCCATCGGTGCCGCGGTCGTGTTGCTGATCGGCTACTTCCTGCTGCCGATCAACAAGGCGAGCGATCTCAACATTCTCGGAATGACGGTGGGCGCCGGGCTCCTGACCGCGTTCTGCCTATGGGAGGTGCACAGGTTCGCCCGCTCCGTTCATCCGGTCGCGACCGCGATGGAGATGCTCGTGGCCCTCGCGACGTTCTACGTCACCGCCTTCGCCGCCACCTACTTCCTCTTCTCCGAATACGATCCGGGGAGCTTCAACGCGCAACTCACCCGCGTCGACGCGCTGTACTTCTGTCTGACGGTGTTCACGACAACGGGTTTCGGTGACATCGCGGCGGATTCGCAGGGGGCACGGATCGCGGTGTCGATCCAGATGGCCAGCACGCTGGTACTCCTCGGGCTCGGCCTCCGTTTCCTCAATCTGTTGATCAATCAGAAACGCCAGGCCACCGCGGGGTGACCTGGCGTCGCTGATCAGCGCTTCGGCGAACGATCAGTAATCGTCTTCCCCGTAGACGATCATGCCGCGGATGTTGTTGCCCGCCAGCATGTCGTCGTAGGCCTCGTTGATCTGGTCGAGCCGGTAGGTGTTGGTGACCAGGTCGTCGAGGTTGAGCTTGCCCGCGCGGTATTCGTTGAGCAGGGCCGGGACCTGGGTCCGGGGGCTCGCACCACCGAAGATCGCACCCTGGACCCGCTTCTGCAGGAGGGTGAGCTCGAAGAGGTTCATCTGGGCGTCCATCGACTGGAAGTTGCCCATGCCCACCACGACGACCTGTCCGCCCTTGCCGGTGAGGGCCAGAGCGGGGGCGATCATCGAGCCGTCGATCTCGCCGACGGTGAGGATGGTGGTGTTGGCCATCCGACCCCAGGTGATGTCCCCGATCGCTTCGAGCGCATCCTCCATCGACGCGAAGGTGTGTGTCGCACCGAGCTTCTCGGCCATCTGCAGCTTGAAGGGCACTGGGTCGACGGCGATGACGTTGCGGGCACCGGCGGCCGCGGCACCCTGGACCGAGTTGATGCCGACACCGCCGATGCCGACCACCACGACGGTGTCGCCGGCGTGCGTGCCGCCGATCTCGACCGCCGAACCCCAACCGGTGGCCACACCGCACCCGAGGAGGGCTGCGGCCTGCAGCGGGATGTCGTCCTCGATCTTCACCAGCGACGCCTGGTTGACGGTGATGTAGGGCGCGAACGTGCCGAGCATGCACATCTGCACGAGCGGGAGACCGTCGTGGGTGTGCGCCCGGTTGGTGTCGTCGGAGATGGACAAGCCGGTCAGCAGGCGCGCACCCTCGTCGCAGATGTTCTGCTGACCGCGTGAACACGGCTCACAGGTTCCGCAGGCCGGGATGAACGCGGTGACGACGTGGTCGCCCTCCTTCAGGCGGGTGACACCCGGGCCGACCTTGGTCACGATGCCGGCGCCCTCGTGTCCGCCCAACACCGGCATCGGCGCCGGGCTGTCGCCGGTGCGGAGGTGATGGTCACTGTGGCAGAGGCCCGAGCTGACGAGCTTCACCTGGACTTCGCCTGCCACCGGGTCGCCGAGCTCGAATTCCTCGATCTGCCACTTCTCGCCCGGATTCCGGAGAACTGCACCCTTGGTCTTCACATGTACTCCTCGCTCGTACCGACCCGCGACCGGGGCCGTCAGATATCGCCGCCTGCTTATGCGACGTAGGTCACATGTTGGTCCACATGTTCGATTGCCGCAGCCATTTCACGTGATCCGTGCCATGCGTCCGCGCGGCGGCCATCCGGCACGCGCCCGGCGTCGAATCGGTTGCATGCGACCGCCCTCGAGCCCCTCCTCCGCACGCACGGAGAACTCATGGAACGATGACTCCATGCCGGACAAGACCGTTTCGAGTCCCCGTCCCACCCGCAAACTCCGCTGGCTGATCCCCGCTCTTCTCCTCTTGGGCTGGTTGATCGTCGGCGGCATTACCGGTCCGTTCGCCGGCAAACTGGCGAGCGTCGCGAGCAACGACAACAGCTCGTTCCTCCCTGCCTCGGCCGAGTCGACGCAGGTCCAGAATCTGCTGGCCGAGTTCCAGGACACCGACGAGATCCCCGGCATCGTCATCGCCGAACGCTCGAGCGGGATCACCCCCGGTGACCTGGAATTCCTGCGCACCACCACGTCCGACCTGGCCGGCACGCCCGGTTTCGGCCCGGCGGTCTCCCCGCCGATCCCGTCGCAGGACGGCCAGGCCGCCCAGGTCTTCGTCCCGATCCAGAGCAGTGACGAGCCCGCGGACACGGTCGAGCTCCTGCGCGACAAGCTGGCGAACGCACCGGACGGTCTGACGGTCGCGGTCACCGGCCCGGCCGGCCAGGTCGCCGACCTCGGCGAGGCCTTCGCCGGCATCGACGGTCTGCTGCTGCTGGTCGCAGGAGCCGTCGTGATCCTGATCCTGATCGTCGTCTACCGCAGCCCGATCCTGCCGTTCGTGGTGGTCATCTCCGCGGTCTTCGCCCTCGGACTCGCATCCGGACTCGTCTACTTCCTCACCAAGCAGGGCGTGCTCGACCTCAACGGCCAGAGCCAGGGCATCCTGTTCATCCTGGTCTTCGGCGCCGCGACCGACTATGCGCTGCTGCTCGTGTCCCGGTATCGCGAGGAACTGATAGCCACCGAGGACAAGTACGCCGCCCTCAAGCAGGCATGGCGCGCGACGATCGAGCCGGTCTCCGCATCGGCGGGCACTGTCATCGCCGGTGTCCTGTGTCTACTGCTGTCGGATCTGAACTCCAACAAGAGCCTCGGCCCGGTCGCCGCGATCGGCATCGTCGCGTCGTTCCTGGCGTCGATGACGTTCCTGCCCGCCGCGCTCGCACTGCTCGGCCGCACCGCGTTCTGGCCGCTGCGCCCCAAGTACGCGCCGGAGACCTCGGCCGACAGCGGCGCCACCCACCGCCTGTGGAAGCGCATCGCCGACACGGTCGCATCCAAGCCGCGCGCCATCTGGGCGGGCACGCTGATCGTGCTGCTCATCGGTGCGGCGTTCGCCCCGACCTTCAAGGCCGACGGCATCGCCTCGACGGACTTCTTCATGGGCACCGTCGAGTCCGTGGAGGGCGCCGAGATCCAGGCGAAGCACTTCGACGCCGGTAGTGGCACACCCTCCTACGTCATCGCTGATCAGGCGGCCGGACCTGCGGTGCTCGACGTGGTTCGCGGGACCGACGGCGTGGCCAACGCATCGTTCATCACCGAGGGCGACGCCCCGAAGGTCGTCGACGGCAAGGTCGCGATCACCGCGACGCTGACCGACAACGCGGAGTCTCTCGCCGCGCAGGACACGGTCGCCGACATCCGCTCGGCGGTGGCTTCGGTCCCGGACGCCGACGCGCTGGTCGGCGGCACCACGGCGATCGACCTCGACACTCGCGAGGCGTCGATCCACGACCGCAACCTGATCATCCCGATCGTGCTGATCGTGGTGTTCCTCGTGCTGGTGGCGCTGCTCCGCAGCGTCCTGGCGCCGGCGATCCTGCTGGCGACCACGGTGTTGTCGTTCGCGACGACGCTGGGCATCGCGGCGCTGCTGTTCAACGGTCCGTTCGGCTTCCCCGGCGCCGACCCGGTGGTCCCGCTGTTCGCCTTCGTGTTCCTCGTGGCGCTCGGCATCGACTACAACATCTTCCTGATGACCCGCGTGCGCGAGGAAGCGCTCCGGCACGGCACCCGGATCGGCATGATCCGCGGCCTCACCGCGACCGGAGGCGTCATCACCTCGGCCGGTGTCGTGCTGGCGGCGACCTTCGCGGCACTCGCCGTGATCCCGCTGCTGTTCCTCGCACAGGTGGCGTTCCTGGTGGCGTTCGGTGTCCTCATCGACACGCTCATCGTGCGCACCCTCCTGGTGCCCGCGCTCACCCTCGACATCGGTCGCAAGATCTGGTGGCCGAGTGCGCTGGCCAAGACCGAGGACGAGGACGCGACACCGGAGCCCGTTCTCGACAAGGCGTAACATGAGCTACGGCAAGCGAATTCGCTGAACCCGACACTGTTCGCAGAGGAAAGCGTTAGCGTCAGGTATTCATATTCTCCACGGCAGTTGGCTGGTGATCTCATGACCCTTATCGAGCACAAGGAAGAGGGCCGCCAGGACTTCTCGTCATTGCGACAGGGAGGTCTCAACTGGGACTCATTTCCGTTGCGTCTCTTCATCAAAGGGAACTCGCGGTTCTGGGACCCGATTGCGATCGACTTCTCGCGGGACGCGCAGGATTGGGCCGAACTCACCGACGAGCAGCGCCGTAGCGCAACGTATCTCGTGAGTCAGTTCATCGCGGGCGAGGAAGCGGTCACCGAGGACATCCAACCCTTCATGAAGGCGATGGCCGCCGAGGGACGCTTCGGCGACGAGATGTACCTGACCCAGTTCTGCTTCGAAGAGGCCAAGCACACCCAGGTATTCCGGATGTGGATGGACTCCGTCGGTCTGCGCGGCGATCTCCAGGCGTTCGTCGCGGAGAACCCCTTCTACCGCCGGCTGTTCTACGAGGAGCTGCCGGAGTCGCTGCACGCCCTGGAGCACGACGCGTCGCCCCGCAACCAGATCCGCGCCAGCGTCACCTACAACCACGTCATCGAGGGCAGCCTGGCGCTGACGGGGTACCACGCCTGGCAGAAGGTCTGCACGCGCTACGACATCTTCCCCGGCATGCAGAAGCTGATCCGTTTCATCAGTGACGACGAGCGTCGCCACATGGCGTGGGGTACCTTCACCTGCCGTCGGCACGTCGCCGCCGACGACTCGCTGTGGGCCACCGTCGGTGAACGCATGGACGAGCTCCTCCCCCTGGCGCTCGGCATGATCGACTGGGTCAACCAGCAGTTCGACGAGCAGCCCTTCGGCCTCGACAACGACGAGTTCCTCACCTACGCCGCCGACCGCGCCCAACGCCGACTCTCCGCCATCGAATCCGCCCGCGGACGCTCGGTCGCCGACATCGACGTCGACTACTCCCCCGAAGTCCTCGAAGACGCCATGGGCGAGGACGACGCGGTGCGGTTGCAGATGTGAGGGTCTTTCCGCTGGTTGAGCGCACTTCCGCTGGCTGATAGGCAACGTTTCCCGCTGGTTGCGCCACGCCTGCTGGTTGA
>NZ_JSYC01000169.1:0-7801 GCF_054823965.1 Gordonia sp. GN26
GCGAGGAGCGATAGCGACGAGCCTCGAAGGCCTGGTGACACACCATCGTCAGCATCCGGTGCATCCACAGACCCTCGCCTCTTCGTCGCACAGATCCACAAGCACATCAACCGCCCCGCATCGATGCGCTCCATACGTGATGATCCGGCAATGGCATGGGTCTACATCCTCGAGTGTGCGGGCGGCACGTACTACGTCGGGAGCACAAGGGATCTAATGAGGCGCCTCGAACAGCATGCGTCTGCTCAGGTCGGCGAGACGGCCAGACGACGCCCAGTCCGGCTCGTATGGTCCCAGGAACTCGACCTCGACGCGGCGTACCGAGCGGAACGTCGCATACACGGGTGGTCACGCGACAAGAAGAAGGCGCTCATCGACGGCGACTTCGAACGGTTGAAGTGGTTGTCGAAGCGGAAGCGAGTTCGCGACGGAGATTCGTCTGCTCGCTGAGGGACTCGCCGAAAGATGGTCGGGTCACCGCCTTCGAGGCTCGTCGCTTGCGCTCCTCGCACCTCAGGCAGCGGGACGGTCGTCGCTTGCGCTCCTCGCACCCTCAGGCAGCAAGGGGGCTCTCCACACCTATGGCGGCAGCGAGTGGAGCCGTCATAGTTCTCCCCTCGCTCAGCAAGCGGTTCACAACCAGACGACGATATCCCCGTCGCGTTCCTCGACGCGGTACACCGTCACCGGCGCGATTCCCTCCGACGTGCATGCGCCGTCGGCGAAGGTGAACGCGTACTGGTGGAGCGGGCAGACGATCCTGGCGGCGTCGAACTGACCGTCGGCCAACGGCCCGCCCCGATGCGGGCACACCGCATCGGTGGCGCGTAGCGTGCCGTCCGTCATGCGGAACACCGCGATCTGCTTGCCGTCCACGGCGTATGCGCGGCTCTCGCCCAGCGCGAGGTCGGCGACGGCCCCGATGACAACTCCGGGTTCGGCGATGCTGGTCATCGCACCGGCACCTGCGGCAACGGGAGCAAGGGCAGAGCAGGAGTGAACTGCGCCGGCGACTTCGGTTCAGCGCGGTCGAGCCAGGGGTCGACGTAGGCGGCGACCGCCTCGTCGATGCGCTCCTGCAACCCCGCGACCAGACCGTCACGGTCGTCGACGATGATTGCGCGCAGTTCCTCGATCCCGATGCGCGGCACGAACGCGTACGTCCGCTCGAGCCACTTGCCCTGTTCGCGGTAGTACTGGATGAAGATGCCGCACAGCCGGATCACCTCGTCGGGCGAATCCACGGTCGCGAGCAGGTCGCCCTCGCGGATGTGCGCTCCGGCGGCACCGCCAACGTAGATCTCCCACTTGCCGTCGCCGATCGCGACCACACCGAAGTCCTTGCACAGCGCCTCGGCACAGTTGCGCGGGCAACCGGTCACGGCGAGTTTGAGTTTCGCCGGCGACTCCAAACCCTGGTAACGGGTCTCGATGTCGATACCGAGCTGCGTCGAGTCGCCGAGACCGAAACGGCAGTAATCGGTTCCGACGCAGGTTTTCACGGTGCGGAAGGACTTGCCGTAGGCGTACCCCGACGGCATGCCGAGGTCCTCCCACACCTTGGGGAGGTCTTCCTTCTTGACGCCGAGAAGGTCGAGTCGCTGACCGCCGGTCGCCTTGATCATCGGGATCGAGTACTTCTCCGCGACGTCGGCGATCTTGCGCAGCTGCTCCGGTGAGGTCACCCCGCCCTTCATCTGCGGCACCACCGAGAACGTGCCGTCGCGCTGGATGTTCGCGTGCACACGGTCGTTGACGAACAACGCACCGGGCTCACGCTTCCAGTCCGATCCCCAGATGATCCGCAGCAGCGAGGCCAGCGGCATCTTCGCGGTCGCGTCCTCCCCTTCTGGGGCCAGCTTCTCGAAGACCTCGCTGACCGACCGCAGGTTCTGCCGGCGGATCGCGTCGATGAGTTCGGGTTTGGTGAGCGGTATCGCGGGGACATACCAGTCGGCCGAGGCGTCGGCGGTCAGGGCGTCGCCGGCCGCATACTCGACGATGTCGGCGACGAGCCCCTTGCACGACCCACATCCCTTGCCCGCCCGAGTCTTCGCGCACACCTCGCCGACGCTCGTGCAGCCCGACGCCACGCAACTCATGATGTCGCCCTTGGTGACCCCGTTGCAATTGCAGACCTGCACGTCGTCGGCGAGTTCGGCAGCACCGGTCTCCGCGCTCGGCGTCCCCATGTCGAACAGCATCGAGATGCGCTCGTCCGGCAACGGCACCTTCTCGTCGAAGGCCTGGGTGAGGAAGTTCGCCTTGGAAATGTCGCCGAGCAGCATCGCCCCGATCAGCTTGTTGTCGCGGACCACCACGCTCTTGTAGACACCGCTACGCGGTTCGTAGAACTGGACGAATTCGTCGTCGTCGCGCTCCGGGCCCTTGACGCCCATCGCCGCGACGTCGACACCCGCGACCTTGAGTTTCGTGGTCAACCGCGAACCGTGGTACTCGGCCTGAGGATTCGCGCCGGTCAGCACGTCGGCGAGGACCACCGCCTGCTCCCACAGCGGGGCGACGAGCCCGTACACCTCACTACGATGTTGGGCGCACTCCCCCACCGCGTAGATGAATGCCTCGTCCTCGCAACGCATCTGATCGTCGACGACGATCCCGCGTTCGACGACGAGCCCGGCCCCGCGCGCGATCTCGACATTCGGCCGGATGCCGGCGGTCACCACGATCATGTCGGCGGGCAGCGAATCCCCGTCGGTGAAGCCGACTCCCGCGACCGTCCCGTCGTCGTTGCGCAACACCGACGTCGTACGCTTTCCGGTGTGCACGCCGACGCCGAGAGATTCGATCTTGTTGCGCAACACGCGACCACCGCGCTCGTCGAGCTGCTGGTTCATCAGATGTCCGGGCGAGTGCACGACGTCGACGGCCACGCCCTGCGTCTGCAGGCCGTACGCGGCTTCGAGACCGAGTAGGCCACCGCCGATCACGACGGCCCGCATGTGGTCGCGCGAGGTCGCCATCTGCAGCATCCCGTTGGTGTCCTCGATGGTCCGGAACCCGAACACACCCCGGGCGAGCTTGCCGTCGGGTTCACGGAGACCGTCCATGTTCGGGAAGAACGTATGGGAGCCGGTCGCGATGATGAGGACGTCGAAATCGATGGCCCGGCCCGACGCGCACGTCACCGTCTTGGCGAACCGGTCGAGGGATTCGGCGCGGTCGCCGGCGTAGAGGGTGACGCCGTGCTCGCGGTACCAGGCCATCGGGTTCAGCATCAGATCGTCGTCGTCGACCGTCGCCTCACCGGCCAGGACATGGCTGAGCATGATGCGGTTGTAGTTGCCGTACGGTTCGTCGCCGATCATCGTGACGTCGAACTGGTCGCCACCGCCACGGGCGAGGATCTCCTCGACCGTGCGCGCGCCGGCCATACCGTTCCCGACGACCACCAGACGTCGTCGTTGCCGATCCGCGGAGTCCGCCATCAGAAGACGACCATCCCGAAGTCGACCACGACCTCACCGCTCGTGCCCTCGGGGGCCGCGATCACGAGTTCGAGGGTCGTGTCGGGGTCGACGTCCTCGACCACCCGCAACGGCACGTTGACCGACGACCGCGCCCCCATCGGGAACATCCGCATCGGCTCCCCGTCACGCATCAGCGTCACGCAGATCAACTCGTCGGAGCTGTTACCGCCGCGAAAGTACAACGGCTGCGCCGTCATTCCCGACGGCACCACGAACGTCAGCAACGGGTCGATCGGGCCAGACTTGGACAGGCCCGATCCCGCGAACGGGAAGACACCCTGCAGGAAGCGCGGAGTACTCGACATGCCGCCACTATCCGCGTGCCGCGTGAAATGCGACTTGCCAAGGTGTTACGGCAGCGTTGTCTGGTTCTCACGGCCGCTCCGCAACCCCGAGAGCAGCGACGATGTCCGATTCAGCGCCGCATCGCGCGTTCCCGAGCCAGGAAGAAGAACGGGATCGCCGTCGCGATGCCGACCCCGAAGGTGAGGATCACCGACGCGAACCACCACGGGATGATCCGCAACCGCCTGGCCTCGCCGAACGCCCACAGATGGAACGCGATCACCACGAAGAGCAGATCGACCATCGCGAATCGGCCCGGCGTCGTCTTCATGATGTCGCCGACGAAGAAGTCCTTCACCGATTGCGGCCCGTTGCGCTGGACGTACGGGATCGCGATCGCGTTCTGGGTGACCAGCGCGGTCACGAACACAGCGAACAGCGAACGCTCCCGCCACTTCTGGTTCATGTCCTCGTCCGCCATCGCCGCTAGCTCCGCCGCCACCCCGCCGCACCGACCATCTCGGCGACCTGGGTGAACTTCACGCGAGGACGACCCTGCTCGACGCCGCGACGACGTTCCCGCCGGTCGATCGCCCGCATGCCGCGGTAGCCGATGACGGTCCGAACCCGTTTGCGCACCAGGGCCGTGAACTCACCCTGGTCGCGCTCGGTGCGCTGCAGACGGTCCGACGCGGCGTCGGCGATGAAGTCTTCGACGGTTTCGGTGGCGCACTTCTTGTTCGCGCCGATCCCGCCGCTCGGTCCGCGCTTTGCCCAGCCCAGCACGTAACCGCCGGGAACGATCTCACCCGACTCGTCGGCGAGCCGGCCGTCGACGTTGCGGAAGATGCCGCGCTCGTCGTCGAAGGCCAGCCCGGGGATCGGGGTCGAGCGGTAGCCGATGGAACGCACGACGAGGTCGGCGGCGACGTGGTGCCGGCCCTCGCCGGTCCGGACGGTCACCGCCTGCACCTGCGGATTGCCGACGATCTCTTCCGGGGTGCTGTGGAACAGGAACACGATTCGACGCCGAGACGGGTCGGCGGGTGCGTTCAGCGACGGCACCTGCCCGTCAGACCCGTCGAACACCTCGACCTCGACGCCCGGGATCTCCGCCAGCGCACGGTATTCCGCTGCCGTGTAGGCAGCCGACGCCTGATCGCGACGACCCAACAGGACCACTTCGTGGACGTTCTGTTCGCGGAGGATCTCGAGGGCACGGTCGGCGATGTCGGTGGTGGCCAACAACTCCGGCGGCGACACGAGGATGCGTGCGACGTCGAGCGCGACGTTGCCCGTGCCGACGACGACCGCGCGACCCGTCGCCGGATCGTCGGCGGTTCCCCGACGCAGCGGCGGCCCCGCGTCGACACCGGGCACGCCGTTGTACCAGGCCACCAGGTCGGTGGCCGACGTCGAACCCGGCAGGTCCTCGCCCGGAATACCCAGGCGCCGTGACTCGCTGGCGCCGACGGCGTAGAACACCGCGTCGAAGTGCTCGGCGAGTTCGGCCGGGGTGACCTCGTTCGGGCCGTCGCCGACCGACACGTTGGTCAGCATGGTGACGCGGGGGTCGCGGTAGAGCAGGTCGAAGCCGCGGAGCACACCCTTGGTGCCTGCGTGATCCGGTGCCACACCGGCACGGACGAGCCCACCAGGAGTCGGCAGCTTGTCGATGACGGTGACGGTCGCCTCGGTGCGGTCGAGCAGGGTCCGCAACGCATACCCACCCGACGGCCCGGTGCCGACCAACGCAACCCGCAGTCCGGCAGGCAGTTTCGGGATGTCCGGGTAGGAGACGCCGGACCCCTCGTCGTCGGTCGGCGCGACCCAGCCCGACCGGATGTCGGGGTTGCGCTTGTAGTAGTCGGCGTTGATGTCGATGAACACCTTGTCGCGGGTGCCGAGCTTGTCCGCGGGATAGATGGCGTCGACCGGGCAGGCATCCGCGCAGGCGCCGCAGTCGATGCAGGCCTCGGGGTCGATGTGCAGGATGTCGGAGCTGCCGAAGCCGCGTTCCTCGGGCGTCGGGTGAATGCAGTTCACCGGACACACGGACACGCATGCCGCGTCGCTGCAACATGATTGGGTGATGACGAACATCAGAGCATGTGCGCTTTCCGGTAGTACCGCATGGCGGGCTTGGTGAGCAGGCCGACCTCGTCGAGGAACTCCATGAGGTGAACACAACTCGAGCGGATCATCGAGTGGAAGTGCGAGTTGTGCCGCATCTCGCGGACGGCACGGTCGGCGTCGAGGCCGGCATCGGCAAATGCCTTGCGCTGCACCAGACTCGTGACGATGTAGTACGCGCCGATGGACACCGCCAGAGCGCTGAACTGGCGTCGTGCCCAGCTCACGCCTTCCAGCGACTCACGCACCTCTTCACGCGCGAACTTCATGTGGCGCGATTCCTCGAGGACGTGGATCTCGTTGACCGTCCGGATGAAGTCGAGTACGCGGTCGTCGCGCATGCAGCCGCGCTGGAAGACGTCCAGAACTTCTTCGGCGACGAGAATCCCGGCGTAGGCGACCTCGTTCTTCGCGGTCTGCATGAAGATCTTGCCAAGGCGGGCGACCTTCTTCGAGGGCCGGTAGGAGGTGCCGACCATCTTCTCCGACGCCTTCGCGAACATCAGCGAGTGGCGGCATTCGTCGGCGACCTCGGTGAGCGCGAACTGGAACTCGGAGCCGTGGTAGTCGCCGAGGTACTGATCGCGGATGACCATCTCCTGCAGGATCATCTCGAACCAGATGCCGATGTTCATGATCGAGGCGAACTCGTGGCGGGTGACCGAGATCCGCTGCTCCTCGGTCAGTTCGTCCCAGTAGTCGGTGCCGTACAGCGACGACCACTCCGGGCTGCACCCGTACTTGGTCGGGTCCATCGGCTTCGACCAGTCGATCTCGGTCATCGCGTTCCGGGACAGGCGGGCGGCCGACGCCATGAGACGTGCGGAAACCTCCTCGGTGCCCTGGTCACGCATGCTGATGACGTTCTCGGTTCGTTCCATCGCGGCAGTCATGCGAACTCGCCTTCCGGTCGTCGTCGACCATGACAATGATCGATGTAATGACAATGTGTGTTGTCAAGATAGCACCGCAGTGTGACGCAGTAAACGGATCGATGAATATACTGGCGAGTAAGTTCGATGCACGACGCGGTTGTCGCAGGTCAGCGCCGTCGATGCCGTCACCGATCAACCATGGGGGTTCACATGTCATCCATCTTCATCACCGGCGGAGCAGCCGGGATCGGCCTCGCCACCGCCGAACGGTTCGACCGCGAGGGATGGACGATCGGCGTCTACGACGTCGATACCGACGCCCTCGCGAAGGTGAAGGCCGACCACCCCGACTGGATCACCGGCACCCTCGACGTCCGCGAACCGGAACAGTGGGCCGACGCTCTCGCCGAGTTCACCTCCCACACCGGCGGCACGCTCGACGTCCTCGACAACAACGCCGGCATCCTGCACGAGGGCAAGATCAACGACATCACACCCGAGCAGATCAAGCGCCAGATCGACATCGACGCACTCGGCGTCGCCCTCGGTGCGCAGGCCGCCTACCCGTATCTGAAGAAGACCCCGGGTGCGCATCTGGTGAACATCGCATCTGCGTCGGCGATCTACGGACAGCCCGGCATCGCCGTCTACTCGGCCACCAAGTTCTTCGTCGGCGGGTTCACCGAGGCCCTCGAACTCGAGTGGGAGCACGACGACATCCGCGCCGTCAGCATCTGGCCGCTGTGGGCCAAGACCGCGCTGGCCACCGGCGGCGCCAAGTCCACCAAGACCCTGGGCATCCGCATCACCCCCGAGCAGGTCGCCGACAAGGTCTGGGAATCCGTGCACCCCACCCGCCAGGACAAGCTGCTGCACCGCACCAGCTACTCCGTCGGCGCGCAGACCCTCTTCCTCGGCAACGCCGCGAAGTTCATCCCGAACTTCCTCAACCGGACCGTCAACAAGTTCATCGCGCAGTAGCCTCCTCCGCAAACCCACCCCTTTTCGCCAAACCCA
>NZ_JSYC01000055.1:0-45292 GCF_054823965.1 Gordonia sp. GN26
CGCCTCCGACGCCGAAGCCACCCTCGCCTCACTACTCCTCGCCGCGGCATACCCGCGTGCGTGACGAGTCCCGAGGGATGGTCGCCAGCCCTTCGTGGCTCGTCGCTACGCTCCTCGCACCTCAGGGAGCAGGGAGTGGTCGTCGACTTCGATACGCTCCTTCGTCGCTACTCAGCCCAGCGGCTACGCTCCTCGCACCTCAGGGAGCGAAAGTGTAGCGCCCGCAACCAGTTTGCCAAGCTGATTACGGCGCGGGGATGTCCAACCCGAGGTCGAGCACGGTCACCGAGTGGGTGAGCGCACCGACGGCGAGGTAGTCGACACCCGTGCGGGCGTAGTCTGCGGCGACGTCGAGCGTCAGGCCGCCGGAGCTCTCCAGCTTGGTCTGCGGCGATTTGGTGTTGCGACGCTGCACGGCCATCTGGGTTTCCCACGGCTCGAAGTTGTCGAGCAGCACGAGCTGGGGCTCGAGCTGCAGAACCTCGTCGAGCTGGGACAGGGAATCGACCTCGACCTCCACCGGCAGACCCGGAGCCGCCGCGCGGACCGCTTCGAGCGCCGCTGCGACCGAACCGGCGGCGACGACGTGGTTGTCCTTGATGAGGGCGGCATCGCCGAGACCCATGCGGTGATTGACTCCCCCGCCCGCGCGGACCGCGTACTTCTGCAGCAGTCGCAGACCGGGCAGCGTCTTGCGGGAGTCACGAATCTGCGCCGACGTGCCTGCAACCGCGTCCACCCACGCGCGCGTCGCGGTGGCGATCCCCGACAGATGGCAGATGAGGTTGAGTGCGGTGCGTTCCGCCGTCAGGAGCGCGGCCGTCGGAGCGTGGACGCGCAGGACGGTGTCGCCAGGTGCGACGACACTGCCGTCGGCGACGGCATCCGTCACCTCGAAGTTGCCCTCGCCGATGACCTCGTCGAACACCGCGAGCACCACCGGCACACCGGCGATCACGCCGTGTGCGCGGCTCACGATCGCGGCGTCGACGACGGCGCCGGACGGGACGGTCGACGTCGTGGTGACGTCGGGTCCGTACCGCAGATCCTCATCGAGCGCGGTGCGGATCAGAGCACGGATCTCATCGTCGACGACCAGTTCCAATGCGCCGCCGGCCGAGGACTGACCGATGAAACCCTCACTCACAGCAGAGCTTCCGGTCACTCGCCCGAACCCGGGTTACCGATGGCAATCATCCGCTCGACGCTCTTGCGGGCCTTCTCCGCGACGTCGACGTCGACGAACACCTCGTCGCGACCCTCACGCAGGCAGCGCAGCAGCGCAGCCGGGGTGATCATCTTCATGTAGGGGCACGACGCGCGGTCGTTCACGGCCTGGAAGTCGACGCCCGGTGCGGCCTTACGCAGCTGGTGCAGCATGCCGACCTCGGTGGCGACGAGAACCTGCTTGGCGCCGGTCTCACGGGCCGCGTCGAGCATGCCGCCGGTCGAGAGGATCTTCACGCGGTCCTCGGGCACCGCACCCTCACCCGCAAGGTAGAGAGCCGATGTGGCGCAACCGCATTCGGGGTGGATGAACAGGTCGGCATCGGGATGCGACGCGGCCTGGTCGGCCAGCTCGTCACCGTTGATCCCGGCGTGCACGTGGCACTCGCCCGCCCAGATGTGGATGTTGTCGCGACCGGTCTCGCGCTTGACGTGCGCACCGAGGAACTGGTCCGGGAGGAACAACACGTCGCGATCGGGATCGATCGATGCGACCACGTCGACGGCGTTCGACGAGGTGCAGCAGATGTCGGTCAGGCCCTTCACCTCTGCGGTGGTGTTCACGTAGGACACCACGAGCGCATCAGGGAACTCGGCCTTCCAGGCACGCAGTTCGTCGGCGGTGATCGAGTCGGCCAGTGAGCAACCGGCGCGCTCGTCCGGGATGAGGACGCGCTTCTCGGGGCTGAGGATCTTGGCGGTCTCGGCCATGAAGTGGACGCCGCAGAAGATGATCTCGTCGGAGTCGACCTCGGCCGCGATACGCGACAGGGCGAGAGAGTCACCGACGTGGTCGGCGACGTCCTGGATGGCGGGAAGCTGGTAGTTGTGCGCGAGCAGGGTCGCGTTGCGGGCACGGGCGAGGCGTCGGACCTCGTCTGCCCACTCCTGGGTCGGTTCCACACCGGTGTAGCCGCCCGGTGCGTCGAACCATTCGGCATCGAGGAGCCCGGCTGCTGGCGCGGTCACGGCCGCCGGGCGATCACTGGTGATGCTCATTGCCACTCCTCTGGCTGTCCCGGCGGGCGTCTGCGACCACCGGGTCATCGGGTCCCCGGAGCACGGGCCGTGTGTCCGAGGCAGGGTTTTCGACTCATGGTCGAAAACGCTATGCATCGTAACATTCACCACACCCCGTTCATTCCCGTCGCCCTTCCGGCAGGTCACATACCGCCGGTCAAGAGCGCATCAGGGCGTCGAGGTACCGCTCGGTGATCCTCGATTGCGCGATCCGCCCGATCGGGCCGCCGAGCCGGGTGAACCAACGACCGGGCCGGGAGAACGCGACGATGTGCGCCACCACGGAGTCGTCCGGCAGTCGCTCGACCCAGAACCGCTCCTCCCCGATCTCGGGATGGCCGGACAGGGTGCCGTAGGCGAAGCCGCGCACCCCTGATTCGGTCGACGCCGAATCGATCACCTCGATGACCCGGCACGCGGCGGAGATCCCCACCGGCCCGAGCCCCAGCCGCATCGTCACCGTCGCGCCGAACTCGGCCGCCCGGGTCGAGGCGTCGACGCCAATCCCTGCGTGACGATGCATGTCCCAGTTGAGGATTCGTTCTGCAGCAGCAGTGAAGCACTCCTCGCCCACACCGATCACGCGGGAGCGACGTAGATGGTGGTAGCCCGCCGGCAGCTCTCCGGCGGTGGCACCGACCTCGTCGTAGGTGAGGCCCAACGGGTGCGGGGTCACCCGGCGCATGCCACCTCGGTGTCAAGGCCCGTGTCATCGATGACGCGGGCGAGGTCGTCGAGCGAGGTGTCCAGCGACCGCGCAAGCGCGGCGATCGTGGCGAATGCGGGCGTCGGCATGCGGCCCGTCTCGATCTTGCGCAGCGTCTCCGGGGAGATCCCGGCACTGACAGCCACCTCTCCGAGTGGACGGGCGCCTCGGAGTTCGCGCAGGCGGGCGCCCAGCCGGCGACCTGCGGCGATCTGTTCCGGGGTCAACGGGTTGCGGACCATGCCCAGAGCCTAACCGATGCGGTATACATATACCGAGCGCCGTGGGATTTTTATACCGGACTACTACGAAGGGAACGAGAATGGTCGAGCTGAAGTCACCGTCCGAGGTCGACGCCATGGCGGTGACCGGCGCGTTCATCGCCGACCTGCTCGCCGACCTCGCGGAACGGGCCGACGTCGGCGTCAATCTCCTCGACCTCGAGCAGCGCGCCCGCGACCTCATCGCCGAGCGCGGTGCAAAGTCCTGCTACTGGGACTACTCGCCCTCGTTCGGCCGCGGCCCGTTCCGCAACGTCATCTGCCTGTCGGTGAACGACGCGGTCCTGCACGGACTCCCCCACGACCACGTCCTGGCCGACGGCGATCTGCTGTCCATGGACATCGCGGTCTCGATCGACGGCTGGGTCGCCGACTCCGCGCGCAGCGTCATCGTCGGCACACCTCGCCCGGAGGATCAGCGTCTCGTCCAGGCGACCGAAGAGGCCCTGACCGCGGCCATCGACGCGGCCCGCCCCGACGCCCGGCTCGGCGACATCTCCGCAGCGATCGGAGCCGTCGCCAAGTCCTACGGCTACCGCGTCAACACGGAGTTCGGCGGCCACGGCCTCGGTCGGACGATGCACGAGGACCCGCACGTGGCGAACATCGGCAAGGCCGGTCGCGGCATGAAACTGCGTCCCGGGCTGACGCTGGCACTCGAACCCTGGTTCACGCTCGGCACCGAACGCATCAAGTTCGACGCCGATGGTTGGACGATCCGCTCGTTCGACGGCTCCCGCGGCGCCCACAGCGAACACACGATCGCCGTCACCGACGGTGCGGCACGCGTGTTGACGTCGCCGGTTCGCTGATCACCGGGCGGCGGACCCATACAATCGACGCCATGCCAGCCGCCGGGTCCGATCCCTCCAGCTCCGACGGCTCACCGGCATCGACCAACGACACAGATCTGCGGGTCGAGGTCCTCAGCGTCGTCTTCCAGGTCCGCACCCCGCCGTCCGCGGACGGCAGTGACGTCCACCCCGCGCTCTGCGTCCTGCTCTCGCGCACCGACAGCGAACCCGGTCGCTGGTCGCTGCCCGGTGGCGATGTCGCCGGAGACGAGACGTTGTCGATGATCGCCCGACGCCTCGTCGCCGACACGATGGACGTCCGCGACATCGCCCATCTCGAACAACTGTCGGTCTTCTCCGAGCCGGGACGTGTTCCCGGCGTCCGCACGATCGCGTCGACCTACATGGGTCTCGTCCGCTCGGACAGCCCGGTGACCCTGCCCGAGGGGGCGGCCTGGTTCGCCGTCGACGCGTTGCCGCCGGTGGCCTTCGACCATGCCGCGATCATCGACACCGCGCGACATCGGCTGGCGGCCAAGCTCTCCTACACCAACATCGCCTTCGCGCTGGCCCCGAAGCAGTTCCCGATGTCGGAGCTGTCGGAGATCTATTGCGCCGCACTCGGTTACCCGGTGGACACGACCAATCTGCTGCGAATCCTGAGCCGACGCGCCGTCGTGGTGTCCACCGGCACCGTCGGCAAGACGGGCCGTTCCGGCGGTCGGCCGCCGGCGCTCTACGCCTTCGCCGACAACGAACTACGCGTCACGGATGAGTTCGCGACGCTGCGTCCGCCGATGTGAGGTCCGATCCGACCGGATCGCCGTCGAGGTGACCGTCGTCGAGATCTCCGACGCCGAGGTCTGCAGTGCGTGAGGACAACACGCAGACGAGATAGATGAGCGCGAAGGCGAACGGCGCGCAGATGAGCAGCGTCCAGGGGGCACTGTGTCCGGCACGCGTACCACCGTCGAGCCACAGGTCGGGTACCACGCGGTACACGGACTCCACTGGCAGTCCGGCGATGTCGTCGTCGAATCGGAGGCCCGCCAGCCACATTCCGAGCTGCGCGCCGATCGCCGATCCCGCCACCGTGCCGATAGCGGGGACGAGGAAACCGGTGACACCGCGCCACGGCCGCGCCGCCGCCCACGCGACGAGTGCGGCGACGCCACCGTAGGTGAACATGATCAGTGCGAAGGCGCCGACTCCGCCGAATTCGGTGGAGATGTCATCGCGGGTCAAACCCTCCAGGACGACGCCGGTGGTCGGCGGTGTCACCAGCGCCCAGATCGCGCCGGCGACCGCGCCGAGCACGATGACCACCGCGGTCACCGTGAGCAGGGTCGTGACCGAGCGGGCGGGACGCCGCCCGGACACCCGATTACTCACCGACGACCCAGCTCGGCCGAATCGACCGTCCCGTGACGGGAGCACCGGGCGCTCCAGCCGTCGGGACGCACCTGCACGACCATGCGGCGTCCGCACTGTCCGCAGAAGCGCGGCAGTTCAAGCCCCAGTCGCGCGGCCGGCGGGATGGCGTCGGGTGCCTGCAGTTCCAGTTCGAGGCCGGTGTACACGCCGAACCTGCACGGTTCGGCGAGCGGCCCCGGGACGGTGTCGATCATGAGTGAACACGCTACCGATCGTCTGAGATTGTCGGGAGTGGCAGAGACGTCAGATCGTGTCGTTGAGCGACTTGATCGGCATCGACAGGTCGCTGAGGAGGTCGAGGTCGTCCTCCGCGGGCCGGCCGAGCGTCGTCAGGTAGTTGCCGACGATGACGGCGTTGATGCCGCCGAGGATGCCCTGCTTGGCGCCCAGGTCGCCCAGGGTGATCTCGCGGCCACCGGCGAAACGCAGGATGGTGCGCGGCAGGGCGAGACGGAAAGCGGCCACCGACTTCAGCGCCTCCGACGCCGGCAGCACCTCGAGATCGCCGAAGGGCGTACCCGGGCGCGGGTTGAGGAAGTTCAACGGCACCTCGTCGGGCTCGAGGGCAGCCAGATCGGCGGCGAACTCGGCACGCTGTTCGAGGCTCTCCCCCATGCCGAGGATGCCGCCGCAGCACACCTCCATGCCGGCTTCGCGGACCATGCGCAGCGTGTCCCAGCGCTCCTCCCAGGTGTGGGTGGTGACGACGTTCGGGAAGTGGCTGCGCGCGGTCTCGAGGTTGTGGTTGTAGCGGTGCACCCCCATGTCGCGGAGCTGGTCGACCTGCTCCTGGGTGAGCATGCCGAGGCTGCAGGCGATCTGGATGTCGACCTCGTTGCGGATGGCCTCGATGCCGGCCGCGACCTGGCTCAGCAGACGCTTGTCGGGTCCACGGACGGCGGCGACGATGCAGAACTCGGTCGCACCGGTCTTGGCGGTCTGCTTGGCGGCCTCCACCAGCGACGGGATGTCGATCCAAGCGCTGCGCACCGGAGAGGCGAAAAGACCCGACTGCGAACAGAAGTGGCAGTCCTCGGGGCAGCCGCCGGTCTTCAGCGAGATGATGCCTTCGACCTCGACCTCTGGTCCGCACCACTTCATGCGCACTTCGTGGGCGAGCTGCAGCAGCTCGGTCAGACGATCGTCGTCCAGGCGCAGTACGGCCAGGACCTGCTCGCGGTCGAGTGGTTCGCCGCGCCCGAGCACCTGTTCACGGGCGATGACGAGGATGTCGTCGGACGTCTGTGCGTCGCGGGTCGTATCGACGGTTGCCTGGGTCACGGGCTGAACTCCTTGTACTGGAACGGATCTGGTTCGGGTGGGCTGGAACGGTCTACGAGGTCTGGGCGAACGAGGTGGAGGCGAGCGAGGTCGGCCGGCCGTCGAGTGAACCGCCGAGCCAGTCGGGGTCGAACCACGACGGGGCGGTTCGACGGAAGTCCGCGGGATCGAGCGCGGCGGCACCGGCGGGCAGCACGCCCACCACCGGGACGCCGGTGATCCGCGGGAGGTCGGACCGGTTGCAGCGCATGGCGAGGTCGGGCTCCTCCGGCCACCAGCCGATCACGAGTCCGGCGGGACGGAGCCCCCGTGCACGGACCGCATCCACGGTCAGCTCGGCGTGGTTGAGGGCACCGAGGCCCGGAGCCACGACGATGACCACGCCGTCATCGGTGCCCGGCGCCAGGGTCTCGGCGGCCACGTCGAGAATCGTGGCGGACTCCCCCAGCCGCACCAGCACACCGCCGGCACCTTCGACGAGGGTGAGGTCGTGGGTGGACGCGAGATCGTCGACGGCGCGCACGATGACGGCCGGATCGGCGAGCGGCATACCCGCACGCCGCGCCGCGGTGTCCGGGGCGAGCGGCTCCGGGTACCGGTAGGACTCGACCGTCGTCACGTCCCCCGCGAGGCGCGAGACCTCGGTGAGGTCACCGGGTTCGCCTGGGGCGACACCGGTTTGGACGGGTTTGCATACGGCGACGGTGGTTGCGCGTGCCGCAGCGGCGAGGGCGGCGGTGACCACCGTCTTGCCGACGTCGGTGGAGGTGCCGGTGACGGCGAGGACGCGACCGCGGGTCGACGGTGTCGGCGCGCTCATCGGGCACCCACCTCCCGCAGCGCAGCGTCGACCACCTCGGCGACGTGGTCGAGGGTCGCGGCGTCGAGGTCGGCCCGCACGGTGATCCGCAGCCGCGACGTTCCCGGCGGGACCGACGGCGGGCGGAAGCATCCGACGAGGACTCCGCGGTCACGGCAGGCCGCGGCCGCTTCGACGGCACGCTGCGGGTCGCCGACGATGATCGAGATGACCGCGGCGGCAGGCTCGTCGACGCCGCAGGCGCGCGCCAGGTGACGAGCGTTGTCCAGCAACCGGTCCGGCAGCGCCGGGTCGGCACGCAGTACCCGCAATGCGGCACGAGCCGCGCCGACCGCCGCCGGATTGAGTCCGGTGTCGAAGATGAACGGACGCGCGCAGTCGATCAGGTGCGACCGTAGGGCCTCCGGTCCGAGGACCACCCCGCCCTGCGCCCCGAATGACTTGGACAGCACCGTGGTGACCACCAGGTCGGGAGCGCCGGAAAGTCCCTGTTCGGCAACGAGTCCCCGGCCGCCCGGGCCGCGAACGCCGACGGCGTGGGCCTCGTCGACGAGCAGCACCGCGCCGTGCGCGCGGGCTGCGGCGTACAGGTCGGCGACGGGCGCCGGCTCACCGTCGATGCTGTAGACCGAGTCGGTGACCACCAGCGCCCGCTCCTCGGTGCGGTCGGCGAGTGCAGCCCGCACGGCCTCGTGATCGCCGCGGTCGACGACGACCACGCGCGCCCGGGACAGGCGGCACCCGTCGATCAGCGATGCGTGACTGCCGGTGTCGCTCACGATGAGATCGCCGCGACCGGCCAACGCGGTGACTGCGCCGACATTGGCGAGGTAACCTGACGAAAAGGCCAGCGCGGCAGGGAAACCGAGGAAGTCGGCGAGTTCGTTCTCGAGGTCGACGTGCGCCTGGGTGGTTCCGACGACGAGTCTCGACGCCGTCGATCCGCCGCCCCACTGCGCCGCCGCGGCCTGCGCCCCGGCGATGACGTCGGGGTGCGTCGACAACCCGAGGTAATCGTTCGATCCGAGGTTGATGGCGTCGACTCCGACTCGTCGGACATGGGGGTCACGGTGCAGACCGGCGTCGGCACGGTCGCGTGCGGCACCGGCGAGCCACGAGAGTCCGACCTCACCCGAGTTGACCCCGCCCGACGTGATGCCGCCTGACGTGATGCCGCCGCCGACCGCCGATTGCCCCGAGGTGATGGTCATGACCGTGCTCCCACGAGTTCGGAAGGTGCAGAGACTGTTTCGGCGAGCGTCGCCCGTACGGCGGCGGAGATCCCGCGGACGATCGTCGCCACGTCCTCGGGGGTGCAGACGAAGGGCGGCATCGTGTAGACGAGGTTGCGGAAGGGCCGGAGCCACGCACCGGCATCGATCGCGGCCGCGGTGGCCGCGGACATGTCGACGGGACGATCGAGTTCGACGACACCGATCGCACCGTGCACCCGGACGTCGACGACGCCGTCGAGTTCGCGCAGTGGCGCCAGCCCCTCGGCGAGGACGGCGCCGATCTGCGCCACCCGTTCGGCCCAGGGCGTCTCCAGCAGCAGCTCGATGGCGGCGACGGCCACCGCGCAGGCAAGCGGGTTGGCCATGAAGGTCGGGCCGTGGGCGAGTCCGCCGGCCTCCCCCGCGCTGATGACCTCGGCGATGTGGGAGGTGCAGAGTGTTGCGGCGAGCGTCATGTACCCACCGGTCAGGGCTTTGCCGACGCACATGATGTCGGGGGCGACGTCTGCGGCATCGGCGGCGAAGAGTGTTCCGGTACGGCCGAATCCGGTGGCGATCTCGTCGAAGATCAGCAGGATGCCGTGACGGTCGCAGATGTCACGCAGGGCGGACAGATATGCAGGGTCGTGGAAGCGCATACCGCCGGCTCCCTGGACGACCGGCTCGACGATGACCGCGGCGAGTTCGTCGCGGTGTTCCCGGACCGCGGCCTCCAGCCTGGCCACGTACTCCGGGCGGAAGTCGGCCGGGGGCGCGTCGACGAAGATCTGCTGAGTGAGGACCGCCGACCACATCGAGTGCATGCCGCCGTCGGGATCGCAGACGCTCATCGGCGTGAAGGTGTCGCCGTGGTAGCCGCCACGCCAGGTCAGCAGCCGGGTGCGCCGCGTCTCCCCGCGGCTTCGCCAGTACTGCAACGCCATCTTGGCCGCGACCTCCACCGAGACCGATCCCGAGTCGCAGAAGAACACTTTCTGCAGCCCTTCGGGGGTGAGTTCGACGAGGAGTTGAGCGAGCCGCGCGGCGGGTTCGTGGGTGAGGCCACCGAACATCACATGCGACATCCGCCCCATCTGGACGGCGGCCGCGGCGTCGAGGCGCGGGTGCCGGTAGCCGTGGATCGCGGCCCACCAGGAACTCATGCCGTCGACCACCGATCGTCCGTCGGCCAGTTCGAGGTGAACCCCAGACGCCGAGGCGACCACCAGCGGTCGGGTCGTCGCGGGCAGCGCCCCGTAGGGATGCCAGATGTGCTCGGCGTCGACACGGCTGATCTCGGCCTGGTCCACGGCGCGCTCCTCCTGATGCTCTCTCCCCGGATCGCCTGGACACCGTCCAGGATTCCTGAACACCGTACAGGGAAGGCCTGGACGGTGTACAGGTGGCTCGCGCGTGCCGCTCTCATCGGTGTCATTACGCTGACCGCGTGAGCAACAGCCGCACCGACGTCCTCCGCGCTGCCCGCGACATCCTGCGCGAGCACAGCCTGGCCGACCTGTCGATGCGCCGGCTCGCCACCGAACTCGGGGTCCGCCCCAACGCCCTGTACTGGCATTTCCCCAACAAACAGACCCTGCTGGCCGCCCTGGCCGACGACATCCTGGGTGCGGTCACCATTCCCGCCACCGACCTGGCGTGGGATGAGCGGTTGCGCCTACTCGCCACCGGCATGCGCGCCGCCCTGCTCGAGGTGCCCGACAGCGCCGAGGTCGTGTCGTCGAGCTGGGCGAGTGGGCTGTCCACCAAGGCCATCGCCGCCGACATCGTTGCGGCCGGACATGCCGGCGGGCTCTCGCTGCGCGACGCGGAAGCCGTCAGCGTCGCGATCTGCCAGCTCGTCATCGGCCTGACCATCGAGGAACAGACCCGCGCGCAGATGGAACGACTCGGCGTCATCGAGCCGTCGGGCCGCGACTTCACCGGCGAATTCGTCGACGGCCTGACGATCATCCTCGACGGGGCCCGCACCCGCGCGCGTCGCTGACCACCCGAACCCCGTGACCAAGTCCACCGGGTGTCGCAGCCACCACGACTCATGAATTCACAGCTTCGGCGGGTACATTGCTACCCGGCCGAAACCGTTTCCGACCCGAAAGACTTCTCTGTGGCATCGACGACTCGAGTAGTGGAGCCGGAGTCGGCCCCCTCGACGCCGACGACCCCTGCCTACCGCACCGACCTCGACGGTCTGCGTGGAATCGCGATCACCCTCGTGGCCTGCTTCCACGTGTGGTTCGGAAAAGTCTCCGGCGGCGTCGACGTCTTCCTCACCCTGTCGGGATACTTCTTCCTCGGCTCGCTGCTGCGGCATGCGATCTACGCACAGAAGCCGAACGTCACCTTCCGCGACACCCTCAACCCGTGGCCGCGACTGAAACGGCTGCTGAAGCGACTCCTGCCCGCCCTGATCACCGTGTTGCTCGCGGTCACGGTGCTCACCGTCGTGGTCCTGCCGCAGACCCGCTGGGCCAACATCGGCCACGAGGTCGTGGCCAGCGCCCTGTACTACCAGAACTGGTACCTGGCGCTGAACTCCCAGGACTACCTGGCCGCGAGCTCGGCCAACAGTCCCCTGCAGCACATCTGGTCGATGTCGATGCAGGGACAGTTCTTCCTCCTGACCCTGCTCGTCGCCCTGGCATTCGCCGGAGTCCTCAAGTTGCTCGCCAAGGCGGCCCGCCCGTTCGCCGACCCGCGGGTCATCCGGTTCCTGGTCTTCGCCGCGGTCCTCGTCGTCGCCCTGGGGTCGTTCTGGTGGGCCCACCGCGGGATGGCGATCAACCAGCCGTACAACTACTACTCGACGATCTCGCGACTGTGGGAGCCGCTGGTCGGTGGCCTGCTCGCGATCTGGCTGCCGAGCCTGCGCGTGCCCAACTGGGTGCGCAACCTCGCCACGGTCGGAGCGCTCGCGCTCATCATCAGCTGCGGGTGGTGGATCGACGGCGTCAACGAGTACCCGGGCCCGATGGCCCTCGTCCCCGTCGGTGCGACCCTGCTCATCATCTGGGCGGGCGCGACCGCACTGCAGAAGGCGCCGCACGGCTCGCACGCCGCGCCGGACGAGATGCCGGCCGCCAACCGCGTGCTGGCGAGCACCTGGCCGGTGTGGCTGGGCACCATCGCCTACTCGCTGTACCTGTGGCACTGGCCGCTGCTGATCTTCTATCTCACCTGGCGAGACAAGAACCACGCGAACTTCTTCGAGGGAGTCGGCATCCTCGCGGTGTCGATCGGTCTCGCATGGCTCACCAAGCGCTACGTCGAGGACCCGCTCCGCGGCGGAGACCGGGCGGCCCTCGCACGCGGGAACCGCGACGGACGGTCCCGTTGGCTGTCCTACACCTCGGTGGTGACGGCGATCCTGCTGCTCGGCAGCGTGGTGGCCGGTGTCGGCATCAAGGTGTGGGAGAACCACGTCGACAACATCGTCGTCGACACCAAGAACCTCGACCCGCGGTCGTACCCGGGTGCGCGCGCCCTGCTCGACGGCTGGCCGGTCCCCGCGCTCGATCCGCAGCCGTCGGCGCTGGAAGTGATCCAGGACTACCCGGAGACCTCCACCGACGGATTCATGAGCGACTTCACCGACAACGAGATCCACGTCGGTGAGTACGGCGACCCGAACGCGACCCGCACGATCGCGCTGGCCGGCGGATCGCATGCGGAGATGTGGATCTCCGCGCTCGACACCCTCGGCAAGCGCAACGGCTTCAAGGTCAAGACCTACCTGAAGATGGGTTGCCCGCTGTCGACCAACGAGGTCCCCAAGCAGCGCGGCGTCCCCTACCCCGAGTGCTACGACTGGGGCCAGCGGGTCATCGAACAGGTCATCGCCGACAAACCCGATGCGGTGTTCACCAACTCGACCCGCCCGCGCGACTATCAGCCGGGCGACTGGGTGCCGCCGGACTACACCCCGATCTTCGACCGTTTCCTCGATGCGGGCATCCCGGTGTTCGGCATGCGGGACACGCCGTGGCCGAAGAACCGCAAGGGCACCATCGACACGCCCATCTGCCTCGCCGACGGTGGCGACGCGGAGAGCTGCGGTTCGCGCCGTGCCGCCGTCCTCGCCCCCGAGGACCCGGCGCTCGAGCTGGCCGCCACCCGACCGGACTTCCATCCGCTGGACATGTCGAGGGGCATCTGCACCGACGACTTCTGCCCCGCGATCGTCGGCAACATCACCGTCTACAAGGACCCGCATCACCTCTCGGCAACGTTTGTCCGGAGTCTCACCGACGAGCTCGGCCGGCAGATGGAGGCCCAACTGCCCTGGACCGGCCCACGGGTACCGTGACCTGCGTCTTTCGCAACCTGTCCAGCCCCGCGTATAAGTCGTCCCACCAACCGGCCGTTTCGGGCGGATGATCGCTGTCCGAGATGACCGCCTGACGCAACACGACTAGGGTCGACCCATGACGTCGTCTCCGCAGGTGGGCAGTAACGCTTCGCCGACCGAGGGTGAACAACCGGACCCGAGCACGACCGACACCCCGCCGGTGCCCATGCCGGACGACCCGGTCCAGGCCGATGCGCTCGTCGAACCCGAACCCGCACCCATCCCGGTGTGGCCGGGTACCCCGTATCCGCTCGGAGCGACATACGACGGTGCGGGAACGAACTTCTCGCTGTTCTCCGAGGTCGCCGAGGCCGTCGAGCTGTGCCTCATCGATCGGGACGGCAAGGAACGGCGTATCCGGCTCGAAGAGGTCGACGGTTACTGCTGGCACTGCTACCTGCCGAACGTGGTGCCGGGACAGTTCTACGGCTTCCGCGTGTACGGCCCCTACGACCCTGCGCGGGGACTGCGATGCGACCCGAGCAAACTGCTTCTCGACCCGTACGGCAAAGCTTTCCACGGCGACTTCGACGGCGACGCCTCGCTGTTCTCCTATCCGCTGCCGACCCCCGACGACGCCGAGGCCTCGACCGAGGACTCCGGCGAAGAGCCTGCGGCGGACACCGGCGAAACCGAGGGCGGCGATACGGAGGGCGGCAACGCGGCCAGCGAGAACGACCCCAAGGACACCGACGCCGATGAGGTGGTCGCCGAAGCCGGCGACACCGAAGCCGCGAGCGTTGCCTCCGCCGGCGATGCAGCCGCCGACGACGACGCCGGCACCGAAGCCACCGATGATGCGGAACCGCTTGAGCTCGAGCCTCTTCCGGAGATCGAGCCCGCCCCTGAGTACCCGATGCCCGGGCTCGACTCGCTGGGACACACGATGGTCTCGGTGGTCATCAACCCGTACTTCGACTGGCAGAACGACCGGTCGCCCAACCGTCCCTATCACCAGACGGTCATCTACGAGGCCCACGTCAAGGGCATGACCGCCACCCATCCCGGCGTGCCGGAGAACCTGCGCGGCACCTATGCGGGCCTCTGTCATCCGGTGATCATCGACCATCTGAAGTCGCTGGGGATCACGGCGATCGAACTGATGCCGGTGCACCAGTTCATGCAGGACTTCACCCTCCGCGACCAGGGCCTACGAAACTACTGGGGATACAACACCTTCGGCTTCCTCGCCCCGCACATCGAGTACTCGTCGAATCCCGATCAGCCCGCGAGTGCGGTGACCGAGTTCAAGGCGATGGTGCGCGAGTTCCACAACGCCGGCATCGAGGTCATCCTCGACGTGGTCTACAACCACACCGCCGAGGGCAACCACCTCGGGCCGACGGTGTCGTTCCGCGGGATCGACAACGCCGCCTACTACCGTCTCGTGGACGACAACCCCGAGATGTACATGGACTACACGGGTACCGGCAACAGTCTCAACGGTCGGCATCCACACACGCTGCAACTCATCATGGACTCGTTGCGCTACTGGATCCTGGAGATGCACGTCGACGGTTTCCGCTTCGATCTCGCCTCGACCCTGGCCCGCGAGCTCCACGACGTCGACCGCCTCTCGGCGTTCTTCGATCTGGTGCAACAGGATCCGGTGGTGAGCCAGGTGAAGCTGATCGCCGAGCCGTGGGACATCGGCGAGGGCGGTTACCAGGTCGGCAACTTCCCGCCGTTGTGGACCGAGTGGAACGGGAAGTATCGCGACACCGTGCGCGACTACTGGCGCGGCGAGCCGTCGACGCTAGGCGAGTTCGCCTCCCGGCTCACCGGATCGTCGGACCTCTACGAGGCGACCGGCCGGCGCCCGCTCGCGAGCATCAACTTCGTCATTGCCCACGACGGTTTCACCCTGCGTGACCTGGTGTCGTACAACGAGAAACACAACGAGGCCAACGGCGAGGACAACCGCGACGGCGAGAGCCACAACCGCTCCTGGAACTGCGGCGTCGAGGGCCCGACCGACGATCCCGAGATCAACGCCCTGCGTGCCCGGCAGCAGCGCAACATCCTGGCGACGCTGTTCCTGTCGCAGGGCACGCCGATGCTGGCCCACGGTGACGAGATCGGGCGCACCCAGCAGGGCAACAACAACGTGTACTGCCAGGACTCCGAATTGTCCTGGGTGGACTGGTCTCTCGCCGAAGAGAACGCCGATCTGCTGGAGTTCACCCGCAAGGCCATCGCGCTGCGCACCGCGCATCCGGTGTTCCGTCGCCGACGATTCTTCGGCGGCAAGCCGATCCGATGGGGCGATCAGTCCCGGGACATCGCGTGGCTCACCCCCGCCGGGGTGGAGATGACGTCCGAGGACTGGGACAGCGGCTTCGGCAAGAGCCTCGCGGTGTTCTTCAACGGGAAGGGTCTCGGCGAGAAGGACGAGCGGGGCGAGTGGGTCGTCGACGACTCGTTCTTCATCTGCTTCAACGCCCACTACGAACCCATCGAGTTCCATCTACCGCCGGAGCAGTACGGCTCCGAGTGGGTCGGCGAACTCGACACGACCCACCCGACCGGTGACTCGGATCTGACTGCCGCAGCCGGTGATTCGGTGACGGTGGGCGGCCGCTCGGTGCTCGTGCTGCGGGCGACATCCTGAGAGAAGCGGACACAGACACGATGAACACACGTCCGACGCCGCGGGCCACCTACCGCTTCCAGCTCAACGGCGACTTCGGGTTCACCGACGTCACCGCGACACTGGATCACCTCGCCGACCTCGGGGTCAGTCACGTCTACCTGTCCCCCATCGGCACGGCCGCGGCCGGGTCCATCCACGGTTACGACTGGCTCCCGCCGCCCGCCGTCTCCGAAGTCCTCGGGGGCATCGACGGTCTGCGTGAACTACGCCGGGCGGCAACCGATCGCGGGCTCGGCATCATCGTCGACATCGTTCCCAACCACACCGGGGTGGCGGATGCGCTCGCCAACCCGTGGTTCGCGGACCTGCTGCGTCACGGCGCCCGGTCACCCTACGCGTCGTACTTCGACGTCGATCTCAGCGCGGACAACGGTGCCGACGGCAAGATCGCATTACCGGTCGTCGCCGCCGACGGCGACCTGAGTCCACTCAAGATCGACGAGCAGGGCAACCTGCGGTACTACGATCACGCCTTCCCCGTCGCCCCCGGGACCGGTGACGGGAGCCCCGCGGAAGTCCATGCGCGCCAGCACTACAAGCTCGTGCCGTGGAACAGCGGCCTCATCGGATACCGCCGGTTCTTCACCGTCAACGAGCTCGCCGGCCTCCGGCAGGAGGACCCCGCGGTCTACGAGGCCACACACGGTTGGCTGCGAGAGCTCATCGCCGAGGACCTCATCGACGGTGTGCGCGTCGATCATCCGGACGGACTCTGGGACCCCCAGCAGTACCTCCGCACACTGCGCACCGACGTCGGCGACGACCGGTTGATCTACATCGAGAAGATCCTCGCCCCGGATGAGCCTCTCGAACCGACGCTGCCGGTCGAGGGCACCACCGGCTACGACCAGCTGCGGATCATCGACGGTTTGTTCGTGGCACCGTCGGGCGTCGTCCAGCTTACCGAGCTCAACGAGCACATCACCGGGGAAACCGGCGACGCAACGTGGTTCGCATCGGTGGAACATCAGCGCAAACTGACGACGCTGCGCGAGTCCTTCCCCACCGAACTCCGACGACTCGTGCGGACGATCACCCATTCCGACCCGGCGGCCGATTCCGATGCCATCGCCGATGCATGCGCCGAGCTCATCGCCGCGCTCGGTGTCTACCGAGCCGACTATCCGTCCCTGCGGTCGCGCCTGGAGACGACCGCCGTGCGGATCGCCGCCGAGAACCCCTCGCTGACACGAGCACTCGATGCCATCATGCGCGCCACCCGGAGTCCCGGTGCCGCGGCCTCACGGCTGGCGCAGACCTGTGGTGCGGTGACCGCGAAGAGCGTCGAGGACAGCCTGTTCTACCGCACGGCCCGCCTGGTGTCGGCGCAGGAGGTGGGCGGCGATCCGGCGAACCCGGCGGTGTCGCTCAACGAGTTCCACGACCACAACGCCGAACGTGCCCGCCACTGGCCGCTGGCGATGACCGCGACGTCGACGCACGACACCAAGCGGGGCGAGGACGTCCGCGCCCGGATCGCCGTCCTCTCCCAGGTCCCCGAACGCTGGTCGCTCCTGATCGAACGCGTCTGGCTGGGGACCGACATCCCGGACAACCTGGCGTGCTATTTCCTGCTGCAGAACATCTTCGGCGTGTGGCCGCTCGACGGTGAGGTCACCGACGAACTGCGTGCGCGCATCGTCGAGTACGCACGCAAGGCCTGCCGCGAGGCCGGACTCAGGACCACGTGGACCGAGGTCGACGAGAAGTTCGAAGAGGCCATCGAGCGGTGGATAGACCAGGTCACCACCGAACCGATCGCAACCGCGGTTCGCGAGCTGATCGACCGGACCACCCCGGCCTTCGAGCAGGAAGCGCTCGCGCGCAAGGCCATCGCTCTTCTCGGACCCGGCGTCCCGGACATCTATCAGGGCACCGAATGGTGGGAGGACTCGCTCGTCGACCCGGACAACCGGCGGCCGGTGGATTTCGGTCGGTCCCTGGAACATCCGAAGGCCGAGCTCGTGCGGACCGCACTCGGAGTCCGCGCCGGGCATCCCGAGGCTTTCGGTCCGGCGAGTACGTACGACCGCCTGCCGGTCGACGGTCCGGCCTCCGATCACGCGATCGCCTTCAGCCGCGGGGCCGAGGACGCACCCGAGGTCGTCGTGGTCACCGCACGGTTCACCCACAGCCTCAAGCCCGAATCGGCGGCCGAGACCGTCATCGAGCTGCCGCGCGGCGCTCGTTGGCGCGATGTCCGGACCGGAACAGTCCACGACGCGACGGTCGACCTGAACGCCGTGCGCGCCGACCACCCGGTCGCGATCCTCGTCCGCGACTGAGGATGGCTAACCTGCCGGCGCCGGTGCCGGACTCGGCTGCGGCGCGGGTGCGCCACCGGCACCGGGCAACGACTGCGACGGATCGATCTGACCACTGGGGCTACCGGGCGGGCCGTCGACCTTGGAGACCAGCCACTTGCCGTCTTCCTTGTCCAGATCGAGCCGGAACACCATGAGACTGGTTCCGCCGGTGGGCAGTTTGACGCTTCGGCCGGTCACCTCGGCCATCACGACCGTCTTCGCGGAGTCCTTGTCGACGGTCTCCACCGCGACGACGCTGATCTTCGACGACACCTCGATCTTGAGGGCCTCGACGTTCTGCTCGGTGTCCGCGCGCTCCTGCTCGAGACGCTTGCGTAGCTCCCCGGTCGACAGCGGACCGAGCAGTTCCTTGGAGTTGCCCGCGTTGTCGGCGTTGAGGGTTGTCACGAGCTTGGTGACGAAGTCCGCCGAGGCGGTCTTCGCGTCGGCGAAGGCCGCGTCCTCCCGCTGCAGGGTGTAGGTCCGCCAGCCGAGGAATCCGACGGCCGCGATCAGGGCGACGATCACGAGGGCGCCGAGTGCCCGCTTGATCCCGCTCGCGGTGACCGTCAGCGAGAACTCCTTCTTCCCCGCCGCGGGTTGCGGTTCGGGAGCGGGTTCGTTCGCCACGGCACCGGAACCGGTGCGGCGCGCAGACTTCCCGCGCGGGGTCACGGCGGCACCGGTGGCCGCCTTCTCGGTGCTGGTCTCGTCGTCGGTCACGGTCGGCTCGAGATCGGTCTTCTTCTCGAGATCTGGCTTCTCAGGGTCTGTCATCTACAGGTCACGCAACTTGTCTGGTCGTCATTTGTCGAGCGGCACCGTGCGGGCGTTCGGGTCGTAACCTGGTGGCGGCCCTGCGGTGTCGTCGCCCGGCGGTCGTGGTGCGTTGGCCGAGCCACGGATCTGCTGGTTCGGATCCTCGGTCACACAGTACAGATTGGTCGGGATGGTCAGCTCGAGGACTTGGGTGGGCCGACGCGGGGTGACCGGGTAGTTGCAACTCGGTCGCGGGTACACCGAACCGAACGCCCACCAGGCGCCGTCGTGGAACATGGTGAGGCTCTTGATGCTCGCGTCCCGGATCGACGGCATCAGCGTCGCGAGGGCCGGTGCACGCAGCGCACCCTGCTCGGCGATGTCGAGGAACTGCTTCATCACATCGGTCACCGGATCGGTCAGCTGATTGATCGAACCGGCGAGGCTGGTCATCTGCGACGGACCGCGATCGAGCAGCGTGCGCAGCTCCTTGTCGGAGGCTGCGGCGGCGTTGATGAGGTCGCTCAGCCCCGACACGGTGGTCCCGAAGTCGGGCTGGATGTCGGCGGTCGTCTTGAAGATGGTGCCCGCGTTCTGGATCAGCTTCGTCGTCTCGGGCAACGCGGTGTAGAGCCGGGCGAAGATCGTTCCGCCCGAGTCGAACAGGACCTCGAGATCGTTGGTGCCGTCCTCGGAGTAGAGCGCGATCTTCAAATTGTCCACGGCCGAGCGGAGTTGAGCCGGGTCGATCTGCTGGATGAGTTCCAGCGCGGACTCGAGAAGATCGGAGAACGGCACGGTGACCTTGGTCTGGCCGGCCTTGATCACATCGCCGTCCTTCAGATACGGCCCCTCCGAGGTGGTCGGCTGGAAGTCGACGTACTGCTCGCCGGCCGCCGACAGTCCCAGCGCCGCAACGGTGGTGTCGCGGTTGATCTTGTAGCGGTCGTCGACCTTCACCTTCACCGTCACCGACTCGGGTTCGACCCGGATGGTGTCGACCTCGCCGATCCGCGCCCCCCGCAGCGTGACCCCGGAGGTCTCCTGCAGGCCGCCGGAGATCGGGAACTCGATGGTCAGTCCGTACTTGCCCGCGAACGGTTCCCAGCGCAACGTGCCGAGCGACAGGTAGCCGAGGCCGAGGACCATCACGAGCACGAGCCCGATGTTGCCGACGAGCACCGAGTGCTTGCGGAGGAAACCGAATACGCCGCTCATCCGCAGCACCCCTTGGTTCCGGTGAGTCGGGCCAGCAGTCGGGCGACGGTCTGCTGGAGCGCAGCCGAACCCGAATCGACGTCTTCGAGCTCGGGAAGCCTGCTCGCCGCGTCGAATCCGACGCCCGGGTTGAGCCAGTACACCTTCGCCGACAGGGCGGCCGCACTACCCGGCGTGGACTTGATCCACTTCGGGGTCAGTGTGTGCAGGTTGTCGGCCAGCGAACCGAGCGGACCCGCAGCCTGCCGCAGACCGGCGAGAACGGTCGACAGATGACCGAGCATCTCGACCAGGTTGTCCTGGTCGGTGCGGAGGAAGTCGTTGGTCGCCGCGGTCACCTGCTGGGTCTTGTCCAGAGTGGTCAGGATCGAGCCGATCTGGCCGTTCAGCGACTCGAGCGCCGGGCCGAGTTTGTTGATCGACGCCATGATCTGGGCCCGTCCGTCGGACAACTGGCCGGTCAGGATGCGGGTGTTCGCCAGCGACCGGTCGACCTGTGCCGAGCTCTGGTTGAGCTTGCGGATGCCGGTGGTCAGACCGCGGATGGCGCCGTTGAGGTCCGACGGATTGGTCGCCACCGCCGAGCTCAGTTCGGTGAGGATGACGGTGAGCGAGTTCAGCGAACCGCTGTCGACCACACCGCTCATGCCGATGAGCAGGTCCTCGACCGTCGCCGCCGCGGAGGTGGGTCCGGTCAGGGTGTCGCCGTCGGTCATGAATCCCTTCGGCGCGTTCGGCGGCGGCAGCAGCGCCACGAACACGTCGCCGAGCGGGGTCGCCTGGCGGAGTTCGGCTCCCGTGCCCACCGGCAGCTTGGTCTTCTTGCTGACGTCCATCGTGACGATGGCGGAGTAGTCCTTGGCGACGATGGTGTCGACCTGCCCGACGTCCGTGCCGTTGAGCTTCACCTTGGCGCGGGTCGGCAGGTTCAGGGCGTTGTCGAAGTTCGCCGTCAGCCGGATGGAGTCGCCGATGCCGCCGGGAGCAGGCAGTGGGATCTGCTCGACGGTCAGACCGGGCAGCACGCCACAGCCGGTGAGTCCCATCAGGGCGCTGAGCAGCAACGCGGTCACCGCGCCACGTCGCGCGCGGGAGCGGCGTCGTGCCGGTCCGGCGACCGTGCCGCGCAGGGAAGCGCTTGTCACCGCTCTCATTTCGTCAGCTCCAGCATCGCGGAGTAGATGCCCATGTCCGGGCCGAAGTCCTTCAGCTTGCCCGTGCGGCAGCCGTCCTTCTGCAGGTTGATCGCCTCGCAGAACTTGGCGAGCAGTTCGTTGTCGACGAGCGACTTGTCGAGCAGAACCTGTGCGCGCCAGGCGCCCTGCTCGGCGGAGATCGAGTTGCTCAGGTTCTGGAAGAGCAGCGGACCGACGTCGATGGTCTCGACCACCTGCCGCGAGTAGTCGCTCAGATTCGCGGTCAGTGCGGCGAGCCGGTCGAAGGAGACCGAGATCGTGTTGGTGTTGTTCTGCAGGAACGCGGTGGTGTTCTGCAGCGTCTGGTTCAGGTTGCGCATGGTCGCCACGAGACCGGGCGACTGCGCGCCGAGCAGCTCGGACACCTCGTTGACCGACTTCGAAAACGCCGTCATCTTCGGGTAGTTCTTCACCAGCGTGGTGCTCAGGGCCTCGATGGTCTCGATGATGTCGACGAGTGCATCGCTGTTGCCCGAGATCACGTTCGACGCCTGGCCCAGCTGGTCGAGGGCGGCGCGGATCTCCTCGCCGTTGCCCGTGGCGATGCCCGAGGTGATGTCGATCATGTCCGCGAGGGGTCCCGGGCCCGGGCCCTCCCCCTTCAGGCCCACGACGAGACCGTCGATCGCGTCGAACAGTTCGCCGACCGAGACCGGGGCCTTGGTCTGCTTCAGCACCGAACCGTCCTCGAGCTTGGGTCCGCCCTCGTAGGCGGGGGTGAGCTCGACGTGACGCGTGGTCACGATGGAGGTGTTGACGATGGCAGCCGTCGCGTCGGCGGGCACCGGCACGTCGTTGTCGATGGTCATGGTGACCTTGACCCGATCACCCTGCGGCTCCACGGATGTCACCTGGCCGACCGGCATGCCGAGCACCGCGACGTCGTTGCTGACGTACAGGCCGGCGACGTTGTCGAAGTACGCGGTGACCTCGATCGCCTGCCCGAAGGCGGCCTTCCAGCTGCCCGGGATCATCGAACATCCGGACAGGCCCAGGACGCCGAGCAGCGAGATGCACACGAGGAGCGTCGAGCGACGCAGCTTCTGCGGGTTCAGCATCCGTCCACCACCCGGGCCAGGCACAGCCAGTTGTCCGGGAAGATGCCCCAGGGCAGGTAGCCGTTCGCGTACGGACCGTCGCCGATGATGTTGTTGGTCATTCGAGCCGTCACGGGCAGGATCTCCAGCAGCTTGCGCAGGTTGTTGCGGTTCTTCTCGAGGCCCTGCGTGATCGTGTTGAGGTTGGCCATGATCGGCGCGAACTGGTTGGCGTTCTCCCCCGCCACCGCGCTGGCCTGTTCGGTCAGTTCGGCGATGCCGTCGAGCAGGCGTGTCACCAGTTCTTCACGGGCGACGATCTTCTGGGTCAGGTCGCGGCCCTGGCCGACGATCACCGCGAGCTGCGCCTGGTTGTCGTTGACGATGTTGGTGATCGTCTTGGTGTCGGCGATCAGCTGGTTGATCTGGTCCTTGCGGTTGGTGATGACCTCCGACATCTGTGTCAGCGCCTCGAACGTCGGCTTGGTGATCGCGGGGACACCGGCGAGCTGACGGTTGAGCGTGCTGATGCTCTGCGAGAGGGTCTGGTCGTCGATGCCGGTCAGGATCGGCGCACCTTCTTCGATGGTGCGGTTCAGGTCGTAGGGCACCGCGGTCCGCTCGATGTGGCCGTCGGGCGCCGCTTCGGGCGAATCCCCCAGCGACACATCGACGTAGCGCTGACCGAGCAGCGTCGACATCTTGATCTCGGCCATGCCGTTCTTCGTCACCTTGACGTCGTTGTCGACCTTCATGGTGAGCGCGACATGCTGACCGGCGAGCTCGGTACCGGTGACCTCACCGACGTCGACGCCGGCCACCCGAACCTTGTCCCCCGGACGGATCCCGCCGGCCTGGGCGAAATCCGCGGTCAGCGTCTGCTTCCCGAGATGTGCTCCGGCCAATGCCGTCACGCCCAACAGGAGGGCGACGATGACGACCGCGCCGATCACGCCGTACCAGATCCGGGTGTTGCTGCGGAAGTTCTTGCGGAACCAGTTCATCGGCACACCACCGAATGATTCGTGCCACCGATCTTGTTGAAGATCCCCGGCGGCAGCAGGACATCACCGATCGCGACGTCGAGGTCGCAGGCATAGATGTTCAGGTACGCACCCTCTCCGAGTACGAGCGGGAAGTGACCGAGGAAGATCGGCGCGTCCACGGCCATCCGGTCGAGCTTGGAGCCGTTCTGGATGAGCGTGTTGGTGGCGATGCGCCCGTCGGTCGCGGCGGCGGCGAGACTGTCCCGGCTGCGGGTCAGGACGTCGGCGAAACCGCTTGCGGTGCGTCCGATGTCGGAGACCGCGCTGCCGAACGCCGCCGAGTTGGAGTTGAGGTTCGCGATCAGTTTCGACATCGACTCGATGACGGTGCCGAGCTGACCGCCCTGACGTGAGAGGTCACGCATGACGGTGCTCAGGTTGTTGATGATCGCACCGATCACGATGTCGCGGTTGGCGGTGTCCTCGGCGAGGCGGCCCACCTCGGCGACCGTGTAGCTCAGCGAGACCGAATTGCCCTGGAATGCTTCGAGAAGACCCTGCGACAGTGCGTTGACCTGCTCGGCATCGAGGGTTTCGAACACCGGCTGGAAACCGGCGAGCAGCTTGGTGACGTCGAAGGAGTCCTCGGACGGCAGTTCGAGCGTCGACCCGGGCGACAGCGGCTTGCTGTCGCGGCCGTCGACGAGGGTCAGGTTGAGGTATCGCTGCCCGATGAGGTTCTGATAGCGGATCGCCGCCCGGGTGTTGGTGTACACCTGCTGGTCGTTCTGCACCTCGAATTCGACTCGGGCACGCCCGTTGTCGAGTTCGATCTTCTGGACGCGGCCGACGCGGACACCGGCCATGCGGACGTCGTCGCCGGTGGCGAGGCCCGAGGCGTCGGTGAAGAACGTCGTGTAGTTGTTCGTCGATCCCGACACCGAACGTTCGAGAGTCGAGAAGATCACGTACGTCACGAGCAACGCGACGAGACCGAAGATCGTGAAGCCGATCAACGGTTTGCGGATCGAACCCGAGGCCGCGCTCATCGTCCCCCTCCCTGGTCGGTGGCAGCATCACGTGCATCGATGGACTGGACCAGCGGTCCGAGCATGATCGTGTCGGCGGCCGACGGCTCCCGACGCAGCACCGCGCCGAGGGTCTTGTTGTCGGAGTGGGTGGTCACCATGCCCACCGGACGGTTCTTGCGCATGCCGTCGGACGGATAGATCTGCAACGGACCGGACATCGTCGGTCCGGTTCCGGTTCCCGGCCCGACACAGCCCGGTCCGCGCAGCGTGCCGTACGGACCGCCGTTGTACACCGGGCAGTTCTGCCGGGTGTAGCGGACGAACGCACCGAAGCTGACACCGATGTTGAGCTGGACGCGACCGTTGGTGCCGGTGAAGACCGTGAGGACCCGAGCTGCCAGGTTGTTGAGCGCGACGACCGCCTGCGGCAGCGAGTTCGGTTCGAGAACCGTGGCCCCGAGCATGCGGTTCAGGTCGGTGACGAGTCGCTGACCGCCGTTTCCGTTGCGGGCGAACATCAACTGGGTCTGGTCGAGCAGCCCCTGGCTGCCGGACAGCAGGGCCGTGAGATCGCGTTGCTTCTCGGCGATGGTCACCGCCGGGATCACGCTGCGCCCCAGGGCGTCGAGCAGTTCCGGCGAGGACTCGGCGAGACCGCTGATCGCGGCGTCGAAGTTGTCGAAACCCGGAGGCGCCCCCGGAGGGAACTGGGCGTTGATCGAGTCGAAGTAGTTGCGCAGCACGCCGACGAACGAGCCGAACACCGAACCGCCACCCTTGAGGGCGTCGGCGACGACGCCGAGCACCTGGGCTAGTTCCTCCGGCGGCACCGCGTCGAGGATGGCGCTCAACTCGTTCTGCGCATCCTGCAGTTTGATCGTCTCGAGCGACTTGTCGGCGGGGATGGAGTCGCCGGCCGAGAGTCGTTCGGTTCCCGGGTCGGCGGGCCGGACCAGTTCGACGGAGTTGACGCCGAACAGATTCGACGGCACGGTCCGCGCGGTCACCGACGCCGGGATGCCCTCGGCCTGCGCGGGCACGATGTCGATCTCGACCTTCTTGACGACCTTCGCGGCGTCCACCTGGTCGCCGGAGTCGGCGACCGAGATCGACTTCACCGCGCCGACGATGAGCCCGTTGTATCGGACGTCGGCGCCGGAGGTCAGTCCGTCACCGACGTCGACGAGGTCGGCGGTCACGCCCACCGTCTTGCTGAAGGTGCCCTGGTACCGCATGAACAGCAGGACGAAGATCACCAGCAGGACCAGCAGGAAGGCGACGCCGCGCAGCACGTACTGCAGGAGTGAGGGATTGCGCCCGTCGGTCGCGATGTTCACCGGCTCCCCCTCATCCCGAGATCTTGATTCCGGGCGAGGTGCCCCAGAAGACGAGTGTCATGACCAGGTTCGCGAACACGATGACGATGATCGCGAGTCGGATGGCATGTCCGGCAGCAATGCCCACACCTTCGGGCCCCCCAGCGGCGAAGTATCCGTAGTAGCACTGGATGAACGTCGTCAACAGCACGAAGACGATCACCTTGATGAACGAGAACACCATGTCCCAGGACACGATGAACTGGTTGAAGTAGTACAGGTAGGTGCCCTCGCCCTGGCCGCTCTGCAGCATGAACATGAACTGGCAGGCAAGGTAGTTGGCGGCCAGCGACACCGAGTACAGCGGGACGATCGCGATGACCGCGGCCAGCATGCGAGTGGTGACCAGGTACGGCAGCGGACGGATGGCGATCGCCTCGAGCGCATCGATCTCCTCGGCGATCCGCATCGAACCGAGCTGCGCCGTGAAGCGGCAACCCGACTGTGCGGTGAACGCCGTCGCCGCGAGCAGCGGCGCGATCTCGCGCGTCGTCGCGAACGCCGACAGGCCACCGGTCACCGGTGACATGCCGAGGAGGTTCAGCGCGGTGTAACCCTCGATGCCGACGGTCGCGCCACCCATGACCCCGAGGATCACCATGACGCCGACCGTGCCGCCGCCCACGACGATCGCGCCGTTGCCCCACGCGACGTCGGCGAGCAGACGCCAGACTTCCTTGCTGTAGTGCCGGAAGGCCAGCGGAACCGCGCCGATCGAGCGGACGAGGAAGGTGATGAGATGCCCCATCGCCGCGAGGGCGTCGCGCGGACCGCGGTAGACGGCCTTGGCGGCCTCCAGGGGTTTCAGCGCGGGTGGCACATACCGTGACGCGGTCATCTCACACCACCTTCGCCGGGAAGAGGATCGCGAACAACTGCGTGAGGATCACGTTCACGGTGAACAGGAGCAGGACGGAGTTGACCACCGCGGCGTTCACCGAGTTGGCGACGCCGGCGGGACCGCCCTTCGTCGAGAGGCCGCGATCGCAGGCGACGATCGCCACGATCGCGCCGAATATCACCGCTTTGGCCAACGCGAACATCAGGTCCGCGGTTGTCGCAAAGGACGCAAAGGTGCCCGTGTAACTACCTGGCGTACCGCCCTGGAAGTACACGTTGAAGACATAGCCGGTGATGAAGCCGACGAAGCAGACGAAGCCGCACAGCAGGAAGCTGACCACCATCGTGGCGAGGAGGCGCGGCGAGATCAGGCGCTCGATGGGGTTGACGCCCATCACCTTCATGGCATCGATCTCGTCGCGGATCGTGCGGGAACCGAGGTCGGCCGCGATGGCCGAACCGACCGCGCCCGCGAGGAGCAGCGAGGTGACCAGGGGTGCGCCCTGGCGGATCACGCCGAGGCCGGTGGCCGCGCCGGAGAACGAGGTCGCGCCCACCTGGCCGGCGATGTTGGACACCTGAATCGACACGATGACGCCGATCGGGATGGCGACGAGCAGAGTCGGGAACACCGAGGTGCTCGCCATGAAGGCGCACTGGCGGATGAATTCCCCGAACGGGAAACGCCGCTTGAACAGGTCGGCGAAGAGTGTGCGGAACACCTCGACGAACATGCCCAACTGGCGTCCGAAGGTGTCGAAGGACGCGACGACGTGTTTGTCGAACCACGACCGAACCGCGCCCGGTCTCTTCCGACCGACCTCCTCGTCATCCGAGGTGACTGCGTCTGTGCTCAATCCCTACCCTTGCGTCTCGGCTTACCCGTTCACCGGCCGTCAGGTCGCCGTGCGTTCGTGCTGTCTCCAGCTCGCGCACCGCTCGGCTGATCTGCTCGAGGTGCCCCCCTTGGGCATGAGCGTCGCCGTAATATACCCCGCTCCCGATCTCCGTTGTGTGTGGGCTCACAGTAGCGCCGGTCGCGGCCCTGCCCGGTTCGACATACCGTGCAGGTGTGAGCGACCGCACCACTGCTGATGACCAGAGCACTCTAACTTGGACGGTCGACCAATGGAGCGGAATACTGCCGCTCCGATCCTCGGTCGCGCCGTCCGTGTCGCCGCGGTCACTCGGCGAGGTCCGTGTGTGGGCGCCTGCGGCCGACTCCGTGTCGATGGCCGCCGGCGTCGTGGGCTCCCCTGCCGCGTCGTTCCCGATGACCCGCAGCACGGGCGGCTGGTGGCAACTCGACGAGGAGCCGACCTCGGTCGACCCGCCGATCGCGGACGTGCGCTACGGGTTCTCGATCGACGGCGGGCCCGTGCGTCCCGACCCTCGCTCGGTGCGGCAACCCGAAGGCGTCCACGAGATGTCGGCGCTGTTCACCGTCGACGACTCGCTGTGGACCGACGCCGACTGGACCGGCCGCGATGCGCACGGCGCGGTGATCTACGAACTCCACCTCGGGACCTTCACCCCCGCGGGCACTCTCGACTCCGCCGTCGAAAGGCTCGACCACCTGGTCGATCTCGGCGTCGATCTCGTCGAATTGATGCCGGTCAACGCCTTCAACGGCACCCACAACTGGGGGTACGACGGGGTCGGTTGGTACGCCGTGCAGGAAACCTACGGCGGCCCGGCGGCACTCGCCCGGTTCGTGGACGCCTGCCACGCCAAGGGACTCGGCGTCGTCCTCGACGTCGTCTACAACCACCTGGGACCGTCGGGCAACTATCTGCCGGACTTCGGGCCGTATCTCAGCGAGGGCACGACATCGTGGGGATCGTCGGTCAACCTGTCAGGGCCCGACTCCGATGAGGTCCGCGCCTTCATCGCGGGCACCGCACTGCGCTGGTTCACCGAATTCCACATCGACGGACTACGACTCGACGCCGTCCACGCCCTCGCCGACCATCGTGCGGTCCACATCCTCGAGGAACTGGCCGCCGCGACGGACGCCCTGTCGGCCGAACTCGGGCGTCCGCTGTCGCTGATCGCGGAGAGCGATCTGAACGATCCGCGGATGTTCCTGCCGCGGTCGGCCGGCGGTCTGGGGCTGGCCGCCCAGTGGGACGACGACATCCATCACGCCGTCCACACCCTCGTCTCGGGTGAACGTCAGGGCTACTACGCCGACTTCGGCAGTTCCGACTGTCTCGCAAAGGTCCTGACGGGCGGCTTCTTCCACGACGGCACCTACTCGTCGTTCCGGCGGCGGCGCCACGGCCGCCCGATCCCGACCGATCGCGTCCCCGCGTCGTCGTTGCTGGCCTACACGTGCACCCACGATCAGGTGGGCAATCGCGCGATCGGCGACCGGCCGAGCGCGAACCTGGACGGCGGGCAGCTCGCGATCAAGGCCGCCCTGATCCTGTTGTCCCCCTTCACCCCGATGCTGTTCATGGGTGAGGAATGGGCGGCATCGACCCCGTTCCAGTTCTTCACCTCCCACCCCGAGCCGGAACTGGGCCGGGCGACCGCGGAGGGCCGTAAGTCGGAGTTCGCCGAACACGGTTGGGACAGCGACGATGTGCCCGACCCGCAGGACCCGGAGACCTTCGAGCGGTCGAAGCTGGACTGGTCGGAACCGACCCGGCCCGACCACGCCCGCATGCTCGAGTTCTACCGGTCACTCATCTCGCTCCGCAAAACCGAAACGCCGCTGCATGATCCGGCGTTCGCCTCCGTCGACGCCGAATTCGACGACGCTGCAGGATGGTTCGCGATGCACCGCGGCGACTGGTCGGTGGTGTGCGTCCCTGGCGACGCGCCGGTGACACTCCCCTGGCCACTCGACGTCGCGCTGGCCTGGGAGCAGCCCGACGCCGGGATCTCGCCCGGACACAACGTGATCGTCGGGCGCCGCGTTCCATAGCTCGACACCGCGCCATGGGCGGCTTCGAGCCATGGGTCAGAGATCAGGTCAGGTACTCGTAGGCCGGCGAGCCCGGCTCGAGACGCTCGCAGTGCAGACGGGAGCGCGCCATCCGCTCCATCAGGGCGCCGAGGCCTTCCGGACTGCCGAGTTCGACGCCCACCAGGGCGGCGCCGGTCTCACGGTTGTTGCGCTTGACGTACTCGAAGAGCGTGATGTCGTCGTCGGGTCCGAGCACCTCGTCGAGGAAACGACGCAGCGCGCCGGGCTCCTGCGGGAAGTCGACCAGGAAGTAATGCTTCAGGCCCCGGTGCACCAATGAACGTTCGATGATCTCGCCGTAGCGGGAGACGTCGTTGTTACCGCCGGACACCAGACACACGACGACCGCGTCGTCGGGCAGCCGCAGCTTGTCCAACGCGGCCACCGACAGCGCTCCGGCGGGTTCGGCGATGATGCCCTCGTTCTGGTACAGCTCCAGCATCGCCGAGCAGATCGCGCCCTCGTCGACGTGCGTGATGTGCGCCGTGCCCGGCGTCGGCGACACCGGACCGTCGGGGATGATCTGCGCCGCCGGGTTCGCGGAGATGTCGGCCAGGATCGGGTGATCGCTGACGCTCGCGCCGAGTTCGGACATCACCCGGTGGCCGATGGTGCCGATCCGCTTCACCGCCGCGCCGTCGACGAAGGGGTCGATCTCGTCGAGGGTGACCGGCCCGTCGCTGACCAAGGCCGCACTCAACGACACGGCCCCGGTCGGTTCGATGCCGATGATCGTCACCTCGTCGGAGAGTCCGCGCAGATACGTGGCCATGCCGGCCAGACAGCCGCCGCCACCGACGGGCGCGACGACGACGTCGGGCACGCGGCCCAGCTGCTCGACGATCTCGCGCGCGATGGTTCCCTGCCCGGCCGCGGTCCGCGGGTCGTCGAAGGCGTGGATCCATGCGGAGCCGGTGCTCATCACATCGGCCTGCGCGGCGGCAGCGGCGGCGTCGTAGGTCTCCCCGATGGCCTTCAACTCGACGTAATCGCCGCCGTGCCAGGCGATCCGGTCGCGCTTCTGCTTCGGGGTGGTGGTCGGCACGTAGATCCGTCCGGGCACTTTCATGCTCTTGCACGCGAAAGCGACGCCCTGCGCGTGGTTTCCGGCGCTGGCCGCCACCACACCGCGGGACAGCTCCTCGGCCGAGAGCTGGGCCATCACGTTGTACGCGCCGCGGATCTTGTAGGAGCGGACCGTCTGCAGGTCCTCGCGCTTGAGGTAGATCTGGGCACCCGACCCCGACAGTCGCGGGCAGGACTCGAGCGGGGTACGCGCCACCGCGTCGGCGATTCGCTCCGACGCCGCCTCGATGGCGTCGAGGCTCAGTGCCGGATCGTGCTGGTGAACGGGGGCGTGGTGCGTACTCACGACTGCCATGTTCTCACTGCGCGGGATCGTTCGAGGCGCCCGGGTGCATCGATTTCGGCGAGATCGGTGTGCTCGGCCCCTGCGGTCGGCTTCATTCCGGGATTGCCCCACCCCGCAGGTGGGTATGTCCGCGACGTCGCTCGTCGCATGTGGACCGCAGGCAGAACCGCGCGAGGAGAAGGCACGTACGGCACGCCACCTGAACAGGGAGCAGTCATGACATCTCGCCATCCGTCCCCGCGCCGGTCCCGGCGTACCTCGCGTTTCACCCGGATCGCTGCCGGCGCGGCATCCGCGGCCATGGCGTTGGGTCTCTCCACCGCAGTCGGTCCGGCGCCCGCCTCGGCCGCCCCGTCGTGTCCGGGTGCCGCCCCCGCCCGGCTCGTCGGCGTCGTCCCGGGCGCCGCACTCGAGGGCCTCACGGTCGACGCCGGTGGACGGCTCTACACCACCGATCTCGTCTCCGGACGCGTCTACCGACTGAACGGCCCGGGTGCGCCTGCGGTCCCGATCGCACGGGTGCCCGGCGGCAGCGGTGCGGGCGCGCTTGCGTGGACTCCCGGCGGAACCCTGCTGGTCGGTTACGGCGCCGATCCCCGCGTCATCGTCGGCGACGCCCTCCGCCATGCGTCGATCGGCCGCCTGGACGTCAACTCCCGGGCGTTCCGGCCGTGGGTGACCGGGCTGTCCGCGGCGAACGGGATGGATGTGGCCGCGAGCGGAAACGTCTACGCCACCAACGACTTCGGCAACCTCATCGGACGGGTGTCACCGGGCGGCGCGGTGAACGCCGCATGGGGCGCGCTGCCGAGCGCCAACGGCGCGGTCCTGAGCCGCGACGACCGCTGGCTCTACGTGTCGCGCACCTTCGTGAACCCCGGCGTCAGCCGGATCTCGACGACGAATCCGCGGGTGGTGCAGAGTCTGCTCGGCGTGGGTGCACCGTCGACCCCCGATGGACTGACACTCGATTCCCGTGACCGGCCGGTCGTGCCGTTCAACGCAACCGGAGAGATCGTCCGCATCACCTCGCCCGGACGCTACTGCGTGCTGGCGAGCGGACTGCCGACGTCGAGCGTGCTCTCCTACGGTCGCGGCGACCGCGGATTCTCGGCCGGACGCCTGTACCGGGCCGGATTCGACGGACGGATCTACGAGATCCCGGGCGGATTCGATCGGGGTGCGACCGCCGCGTTCCCGGGCAGGTAGCGCTCACCCCACCACACCGCGAGAACCGCCACCGCCGTCACCCACGCAGTGGCCTGCAACGATCCGACGATCAGCAGGGTCACGACGGCGGTGGCGAGACCCGCGAGAACCGCGTGGGCCTTGTGGGCCGGCCAGTCGATGCCGAAGACCTCGACCGTGCGCTGCGCACGCCGAACCGGACGGTGCGCGTTGATGCCGATCATCGTGGTCATCTGCGAACACTCCCCTCGACGGCTGGGCGTGACTGGACGTGCCGTCGAGTATAGCGCCGATCGAAGAGAAATGTTCGGGGGCCCGAAATATTTGTGATGGGTCACCTGTCAGCGTCGTCTCACCAGGCCTTCGAGGCTCGTCGCTTGCGCTCCTCGCACCTCAGGCAGCCAAACGGGGGACGCCGCCAGCGCTCCTCGGATCAGGCAGCGGGGATCAGCCGAGGCAGCTGGGACCGAGCAGTGCTTTGAGGTCGCCCATCAGCGCGGAACTCGGCGCGACCCGCAGGGACTCGGTCAGCTTGAGCTGCGTCTGCCGCTTGTCGCTGACGAGGGTCACGTGCACGTCGGCCATACCCGGATGTCGGGTCAGCACCTGCTTGAGCGCCTGGACCCGATCCGGGGTGCAGAGTCGGGCGGACAGTGTCAACGCGACCGGCTTGGTCGCCCCGGCAGTCTCCAGATCGGGGACGGCGAGGTCGTTGGCGGAGATCATCATGCTGTCCTCGCGCAGGTTCACCCGGGCCTTGATCAGCACGATGTTGTCGGCCACGATGTCCATCCCGTACGCGACGTAGGCGCGCGGGAAGAAGTAGACCTCGACACCACCGACCATGTCCTCGAGGGTGACCGCAGCCCACGGCTCACCCTTCTTGTTCACCCGGCGCGTCACCGACGAGATGATGCCGCCGATCGTGATCTGCGCACCGTCGGAGATGTTGCCTTCCAGCAGCGACGTGATCGAGGTGTCGGTGTGCGCGGCGATGGCGTGTTCGACGCCGGCCAGCGGATGCCCGGAGACGTAGAGACCCAGCATCTCCCGCTCGATCGCGAGCTTGTGCTTGGTGTCCCATTCCTCCTCGGGAACCTTGACGGCGAAGACCTCGGCCATCGAGTCGTCGGCCCCGCCGGCGTCGCCGAAGAGATCGAACTGTCCGATCGCCTCGGCCTTCTTGGTGCCGATGACCGATTCGACGGCCTCGGCGTGCACGAGGAACAGACCCTTGCGCGGATGGCCGAGGGAGTCGAAGGCGCCGGCCTTGATCAGCGATTCCGTCACCTTCTTGTTGCAGGCGGTGACGTCGATCTTGCCGAGGTAGTCGGAGAAGCTGGTGAACTTCCCCTTCTCCTCACGCGCGTTGATGATCGACCCGACGACACCCGAACCGACGTTGCGGATGGCGGCGAGACCGAAGCGGATGTCGGCGCCGACGGCCGCGAAGTTTCGCTGCGACTCGTTGACGTCGGGCGGCAGGACGGTGATGCCGAGCTTGCGGCAGTCGGCGAGGTAGATCGCCGCCTTGTCCTTGTCGTCGCCGACCGAGGTGAGCAGACCTGCCATGTACTCGGCGGGATAGTTCGCCTTCAGGTAGGCGGTCCAGAAGGAGACGAGACCGTAGCCCGCAGCGTGCGACTTGTTGAACGCGTAACCGGCGAACGGCAACACCGTGTCCCACAGTGCGGTGATCGCCGCCTGCGAGAAGCCGTTGTTGCGCATGCCCTCCGCGAAGCCGTCGTAGGCCTCGTCGAGGATCTCCTTCTTCTTCTTGCCCATCGCGCGACGGAGCAGGTCTGCTTGTCCGAGCGAGTACCCGGCGACCTTCTGCGCGATCTGCATGATCTGCTCTTGGTAGACGATCAGACCGTAGGTCTCGGAGAGGATCTCCTTCAGCGGCTCCTCGAGTTCCGGATGGATCGGACGGATCTCCTGGAGACCGTTCTTGCGCTTGGCGTAGTCGGTGTGGGCGTTCACACCCATCGGACCGGGCCGGTACAGCGCCAGGACGGCGACGATGTCCTCGAACCCGGTGGGCTGCATCATCTTCAGGAGTTCACGCATGGCCGCGCCGTCGAGCTGGAACACGCCGAGCGTGTCGCCGCGGGCGAGCAACTCGTAGGTCTTCTCGTCCTCGAGCGGCAACGAGTCGAGATCCAGGTCGATCCCGCGGTTGAGCTTGATGTTCTCCAGGGCGTCACCGATGACGGTGAGGTTGCGCAGACCCAGGAAGTCCATCTTCAGCAGGCCGATGGCCTCACACGACGGGTAGTCCCAGCCGGTGATGATCGCGCCGTCCTGCGCACGCTTCCAGACCGGGATGGCGTCGGTCAGCGGCTCCGACGACATGATCACGGCACAGGCGTGGACGCCGGCGTTGCGGATCAGGCCCTCGAGTCCGAGTGCCGTGTCGTAGATCTTCTTGACGTCCGGGTCGGTCTCGATGAGCGTGCGGACCTCGGTGGCCTCGCCGTAGCGCTCGTGCTCGGGGTTGGTGATGCCCCAGACCGGGATGTCCTTGGCCATGATGGGCGGCGGCAGCGCCTTGGTGATGCGGTCGGCGATCGCGAAACCCGGCTGGCCGAACTGGACTCGCGCGGAGTCCTTGATGGCAGCCTTCGTCTTGATCGTGCCGAAGGTGATGACCTGGGCGACCTTGTCGCTGCCCCACCGCTCGGTCGCGTATCGGACCATCTCGCCTCGACGACGGTCGTCGAAGTCGATGTCGATATCGGGCATCGAGACGCGCTCGGGGTTGAGGAATCGCTCGAACAGCAGTCCGTGCGGGATCGGGTCGATGTTGGTGATGCCGAGCGCCCAGGCGACCAGCGAACCGGCCGCCGAACCACGGCCCGGGCCGACGCGGATGCCGACCTCGAGGGCGTGCCGGATCAGGTCGCCGACGACGAGGAAGTAGGCGGGGAACCCCATCTGGATGATGACGTCGAGCTCGTAGTTGGCCCGGTCGAGGTACTCCTGCGGCACCTCGGTACCGGCGAAACGACGCTCGCGGAGCCCCTTCGCGACCTCCTTGCGCAGGAAGGTCTGCTGGGTCTCGCCGTCGGGCACCGGGAACACCGGCATGCGGTCGCGATGGGTGAAGACTTCCTTGTAGGACTGGACGCGCTCACCGATCTCGAGCGTGTTGTCACATGCGCCCGGGACCACCGAGTCCCACTGCTCGCGCATCTCCGCAGCCGACTTCAGGTAATAGCCGTCGCCGTCGAACTTGAAGCGGGTCGGGTCGGACAGCGTCTTGCCGGTCTGCACGCACAGCAGCGCCTCATGGGCGGCGGCGTGTTCCTTGGTGACGTAGTGGCAGTCGTTCGTGACGATCGGCTTGATGCCGAGCTTGCGGCCGATGTCGAGGAGACCGTCGCGCACACGGCGCTCGATCTCGAGGCCGTGCTCCATCAGCTCGAGGTAGAAGTTCTCCTTGCCGAAGATCTCCTGCCACTTCGCCGCGGCCTCGAGTGCCTCGCGGTCGTGACCCAGGCGCAGGCGGGTCTGCACCTCACCCGACGGGCAGCCGGTGGTCGCGATGATGCCCTCGGCGTACTGGGCGATCAGGTCGGCGTCCATACGCGCCCACTTGCCCAGCTGCCCCTCGATCGACGCGAGCGAGGACAGCTTGAACAGGTTGCGCAGACCGGTGGCGTTCTCGGCGACCATCGTCATGTGGGTGTAGGCACCCGAACCCGAGACGTCGTCGCTCTTCTGTTCGCGCGAACCCCACTGGACACGTTTGGTGTCGAACCGCGAACCGGGCGCGATGTAGGCCTCGATGCCGATGATCGGCTTGATGTCGTTCTTGATCGCGGTGTTGTAGAACTCGCTGGCACCGAACATGTTTCCGTGGTCGGTCATGCCGATGGCGGTCATGCCCAGCCGCTTGGCCTCGGCGAACAACGGTGACACCTTGGCCGCACCGTCGAGCATCGAGTACTCGGTGTGGTTGTGCAGGTGAACAAACGAGTCCGTCACTGTGCCTCTTCTGTGCTCGCTGGTTGCTGTGCTCGCTGGTTGCTTGTGCTGCTCTGCGGCCGGTCATGCGCTCGCCGGTTCGCGCTCGGGTGCTCACGGATCCTGTGCTGATCGTGTGCGCGCCGGTCGCCGAGTCCGGGTCTACTTTAGGCGCGCGCACCGACACCCACCGGAAGGCACTCCGGGCCGTGACCAATGGGGCGGCTGTGACACCATGTGCGCCTCGCAACGTGGACACGGCGGGCCACAGCGTCGGACGAACGCGACGTCGGGGGTGAGCTCGAGGGCAGACGCGCGGTGCCCGAAAACCGCCCCTGCAATCCACCCCTGTGATGCACCCTCCAGGAGACGGCCGGCGACGATATGTCGTCGATGGCGCTGTCCAGGGTCCTTTTCAGGGGCGGATTTCAACGCGCCGGCACTAGAGGGCCACGACGAACACGAGAACGATCAGGATCAGCAGCACGGCCGCCACCCCGGCCAGCACCACGGGCAGGCGGTTCGGATTCGACCGGCTGGGACCGCCGGAGGACACGGTCCCGCCCGGGAACGGTGGAACGCCCGGGGGCCGGCCCATCGGACCCGACCCCGCGGCGCGGAGGTGATCGTTGGTCTGGCGGTGCGGCCCGGACGGCGGGTGCTGCCACACGGCGGGGTCCGCGCCGGTCGCCGGGCGCGACGGCACCTGCCCTTGGCGCCGTGCGCTGTCGGGGCCGGCGCGGCCCGGGGTCGGCCGCGGTGCGGCCCGTCGCGTGGCCTCCCCACCGGGCGGGGTCGGCGACGGTCCGCGGTACGCCGGACGTCCCGGCGCCGGAGACCGGGGCGGAGACGGGGGTGGTCCCGGCCGACGGGTCGCCGGCGTCGAGGCGGGATGGTTCCGTGACACCGGGCGCGGCGAGGGTCCGCGCACCGTGACGGCCTCGGCGTCGGGTACCGGCGGCGGTTGCACGGGCCGAACGCTCGCCGACAGCGCCCCGGCGAACTCGCGACAGTTCGCGAACCGCTCCTCCGGCGTCTTCGCCATCGCCCTCGAGATCACCGCGTCGACCGCCGGCGGCAGGCCGGGTACGAGTTCGGACGCCCGCGGCACCGGCTCCTTGAGATGCGCGCCGATGACCGCCCCGGTGTCGCGATCGTCGAACGGCACCCGGCCGGTGAGCAGATGGAAGGTGGACGCCGCCAGGGAGTACTGATCGCTGCGGCCGTCGAGCGTCCGCCCCATGAGCTGTTCGGGTGAGGCATACGACAGGGTCGCGAGCACGGTGCCGACCGACGTCAGGGCCTCGGTCTCGTCGGAGATCTTGGCGACGCCGAAGTCGGTCAGCAGCACCCGCTGCTCGTCGACCGGCGAGTCGTCGTCGACCTCGGCGAGCAGGATGTTGCCGGGTTTGACGTCGCGGTGGGTGAGCCCGCGCCGGTTGGCGTGGTCGATACCTCGGGCCACCTGCGACACGATGTGCGCGACCCGCGTCGGCGTGAACCGTCCGATGTCGTGCAGTTCGCGGGCACAGTCGGTGCCCGGCACGTACTGCATCGCGATCCAGAGCAGATCGGACTGACCGGATTTCGACGCGACGGGCACCGTCGCCCGGCCACGGTTGAAGACGGTGACGATGTTGGGGTGGTCCAGCGTCGCCGCCACCTCGGCCTCGCGGAGGAATCGGCGTCGAAAGTTGTTGTCGGTCAAGCCCGCCGAGTCCTTCAGGACTTTCAGGGCGTCGTACCTGGGGAGCTCGGGGTGCCGGGCGAGGAAGACAGCGCCCATCCCGCCGCTGCCGAGGAGTCGCTCGACGCGGTACCCGGCGATCACGGTTCCAGGCTCGAACACTCTCTCAATCTAGGCGAGTTGCCGGGTGATGTCGCCGGTTGACCACCGAACGAATGCCGTCACCACCGGCGCGGATCCGGCAAGTCGGTCAGGTGTCGCGCAGTACGTCGAGCGCGTGCTGGAGATCCTTGGGGTACTCCGAGCTGAACTCGACCATGCGGCCGTCCGCGGGGTGGGCGAAACGCAGCGTCCGCGCGTGCAGCCACTGCCGTTCGAGACCGAGTTTCTTCGCCAGGACCGGGTCGGCACCATAGGTCGGGTCACCGCAGCACGGATGGTGCAGCGCCGAGAAGTGGACGCGGATCTGGTGTGTGCGACCGGTTTCCAGGTGGACGTCCATCAACGACGCCGCGGCGAACATCTCGAGGGTGTCGTAGTGGGTGATGCTCGGCTTGCCGTTCGCGGTCACCGCGAACTTCCAGTCGTTGCCCCGGTGACGGCCGATCGGCGCGTCGATGGTGCCCGACGGCGGATCGAGATGCCCCTGGACGAGGGCGTGATAGCCCTTGTGGACGGTCCGCTGCTTGAATGCCCGCTTCATCAGCGTGTAGGCGCGTTCGGACACGGCGACGACCATGACCCCGGATGTCCCGACGTCGAGCCGATGGACGATCCCCTGACGCTCGTGCGCGCCGGAGGTCGAGATCCGGAAGCCGGCGGCGGCCAGCGCGCCGATGACGGTGGGGCCGCTCCAGCCGAGCGACGGATGGGCGGCCACGCCGACCGGTTTGTCGACGACGACGATGTCGGAGTCGTGGTAGATGACCTCGAGGTCCTCGACCGGGGTCGGCTCGACCCGCAGCGGCTCGTCGGGCTCGGGCAGCGTGACGTGCAGGAGGGTCCCCGCAGCGAGCTTGTGCGACTTGCCGACGACGACGCCGTCGACCATGACGTCGCCCTCCTCGGCAAGGGTCGCCACGACCGTCCGCGACAGACCCAGCATGCGGGAGACCCCGGCGTCGACGCGCATACCGTCGAGTCCGTCGGGCACAGGTACGACACGTGATTCACGCATGGGCACTGCCCCCGTCTTCGCTGTTGTCGTGCTTGTTCCGGCGGGCTGCCCACCCGGTGCGACTGCCGTCGTAGTCGAAGCCGAGTGCCGAGAGCACCACGAGGAGGATCGCCCCGCAGACGACCGCCGAGTCGGCGATGTTGAAGACCGGCCACCAGCCGACCGAGATGAAGTCGACGACGTGGCCCTGCAGGGGTTCCGGGGCCCGGAAGACGCGGTCGATCAGGTTGCCGATCGCACCGCCGAGCACGAGAGCCAGGCCGACCGCCCAGCCCCAGGACTTGAGCCTGCTGCTGTATCGGATGATGACGGCCACGACGACCAGCGCGATGATCGTCAGCACCCACGTGTACCCGGAGGCCAACGAGAAGGCGGCCCCACTGTTGCGCACGAGCCGCAGGGTGACGACGTCGCCGATGATCTCGACCGGGCGCTGCGGGTCGAGCGTCGCGACGGCGATGGTCTTGGTCAGCAGGTCCAGCCCGATCACGACGAGCGCGACGCCGAGGACGGCTGCGGTCATCTTCGAGAAGCGTCGTGCGGGGGTCGCGTCGTCCGATCGGACTCGATCGCGGTCGGCGTCCGGAGATTCGGCGCCGTGCGGATCCGCGTTGCCGGAATCCGTCAGGGGTTGGTCATCCACAGCCTCATTGTCCACGACCCGTCGAATACGCTGGCTACCCGTGTCCTCGCATCGTCGTGTCCTCCGGTCCGTTGTCTCCTCGTGCGCCGTCGTCACGGCGGTGTCCGTGCTGGTCGCAGGGTGCTCGTCGGGGCCCGACGACACTGCGGGCGCCAGTTCGTCGACGGTCGCCGGTTGCGCGAACGAATCGCCCTCACGAGCGGCCGGAGCGGCGCCGGTGCCGATCGCGGGGGCGACGGTCACCCTGGTCGACCCGGGCGAGGGTGAGCGCCGCGTGGCCGCACCCGCTCCCGACACCTCGTCCGCGCAGAGCGTGACGCTGGTGACGACCTCCGATGTCGCCTCACCGGGTTCGGCCGACGCCGAAACCGTCGAGACCCCGATGACCGTGCGGTTCTCGTGCGCCGAGAAATCGGAGCTGGAACTCGACCTGGGCACCGTGACGTCTCCGGACGCATCCCTCAACGGGCAGCTGCCGGCGATGACGGGCACGAAGGCCGTACTGACCACCGGTCCCGGACTCGCGCCCGTGGCCTTGCGTCTCGCCCCTCCCGAGCAGGCGGGCCAGGAAGCGCGCCTTGCCGTCGAACAGTCCCTGGTGACGGCGTTGAACACCTCCATCGCGCTGCCGACCGAGCCGATCGCGGTGGGTGCGCGGTGGCGCACCGAACGCGTCATCTCGGCGGCCGCGACCGTCACGCAGACGATCGACGCCCGGTTGTCGGCCTGGGACGGCAACCGTTTGACCATCCAGTTCTCCGCCGAGGAGACCCCGGTGAACTCGGTCTTCGCCATCCCCGGTGGCAGCGACACCCTCACCATCAGCCGATTCAGCTCCGAGGGCGGCGGCAGCGTCGAGATCGACCTCACGCGCGGGCTGCCGGTCGGGGGTCAGCTGACATACACCGGTGCGCGCGAGCTGGTCGGGGCCGATCCGTCGCGGCCCCTGGTACAGAAAACCGGGTTGTCCGTCACCTGGCGGTGAGGACAACCCGGCTTCCCGGTCTATCGAGTCGCCAGGACTAGGCGGCGCACATGGGGCTCTTGACCTGGTACAGGCCGAGCAGGTTGCACACGGTCTCCTGGGAGAGCTTCCAGCGGCCGTCGTCGAAGACGATGGTCGACTCGGCGTTCGTCGGCGGGTTGCCGGCGGTTTCGATGCGGACCTTGACGCGGGCCTTGTTCGGGCCGGCGCTGATGACCGGGTTCACCAGGACCCAGTCGACGTCGGAGTTCTCCGCGCGGGCCTTGACCAGCTGGTCGAAGATGGCCGGGTCCTTCTCCGAACCCTCGACGAGGACGATCTTGTCCTTGCTCGGGATCTTCGGGTCGACGGCGGTGTCCACGAGCTCGTTGAGAGCGGCGATCGACGGCGGCTTGCTGCCGTTGGTGATCTCGGATTCGGTGTCACCACCGGCGGCACCGGCGTCAGCGGTGCTGGTCAGGGTCGGGGCGGGCGGTGCGTCGCTGTCGTCGCCACCGCACGCTGCGACACCGGTCATCAATGCGGCCGCGATCATGGTCGCGCCAAGAAACTTCCGATACTTCAACGATCTCCCTCACTATGTCTGTGGACGTGGGTGCGCCGGGGCGCTCTCCCATGACTCGCCGATGGGGTCTGCCGGGGCAGGCCCCGGCGACAACCCACACCACTATGCCAAACGCAGCGCGATGATCCGGGTTCCACGCCGCGGCGACGACGCTTGACGCCCGGGCTGCCTGCCGTGAGGCTTGACGACCATGTCCGCTTCTCCCCCGCCCGGCCCGTCGACGACCGTGCTGATCACCACCGGCGGCACCATCGCCGCCCAGACCACGGACGACGGTGCCGTGCCCGCGCTCGGCGCCGACGACCTGCTGTCGGCAGCATCGAACACCGGAGCCAACAACACCGGAGCCGCGAACACCGGAGCAGCGGACAGCGGGGACACCGGGACGGGCGCTGTCCGCACCGTCGACCTGATGTCGGTGGACAGTTCGGCGATGACGGTGGCCGATCAGTTCGCGGTGGTGCGGGCGATCGCCGACACCCTCGTCGACCCGGAGGTCGCCGGGGTCGTGGTCACGCACGGCACCGACACGATGGAGGAGACGGCGTTCCTCGCCGACCTGTACTGCGCCGACGAGCGGCCGGTCGTGTTCACCGGGGCCCAGTTGCCGGCCGACCGACCCGATGCGGACGGTCCGATCAACCTCGCCGCCGCGCTGGCCGCGGTCCGCGATCCCACGCATCGGGGCCGCGGCGTCCTGGTCGTCGCCGGGGGTCGCGTCCTGCCTGCGCGCGGGCTGTTCAAGGTGTCGACGTCGGACGCGGTGGCCTTCGACTCGGTACGCACCGACCTGCCGCGTCCGGTGCTGACCGACGGCATCCCGCTCGGCCGGACCGCCCGGGTCGACCTCTTCGCGCTGTATCCCGGGGTGTCCCCCGGGCTGATCGCGGCCGCGGTCGCGCAGAACGCCGCGGGCATCGTGCTCGCCGCGACGGGCTCGGGCAACACGCACCCGGACATCACCGCCGAGGTCGCGCTCGCCGTCACCCACGGTGTGACCGTGGTGGTCACCAGCCGGGTCCCCTACGGCGAGGTGTCGGCGACCTACGGCGGTGGCGGCGGCGCCGTCGATCTGCATCGTGCGGGCGCGATCGTGTCGCCGTGGCTGCGTGCGCCGCAGGCCCGCATGGCACTGATCGCGCTCCTCACCGCGAAGGCGAGTGCCGAGACGATCGCCGAGTTCTTCTCCGCCTCCGGGAAGTGAAGTCGCACAGCTGATCCCGGTGCGTTCACTCGTCGTCGGCGCCGAGGTCCCATTCGAGACTGTCGAGCGGATCGGCGGGCCGTAGGTCGGGATCCTCGACACCGAAGGTGCGGGTACGCCCGGGTCCGGTGGTGCGCGTCTCGAAGCGGACGGTGACGACGCCGTGCCCACTCCCCTGCACCCATCCGTGACCGAACTCGGGGTGGGTCACGTCGGCACCCGGCGCGAACGGCGCGCGACTCTGCGGATTGCCGCCCGGGGCGAAGCGCACGGGTTCGGGTGACTCGGCGTCGACGGTCGGATCGTGCACGGTCTCGGACACCTCCACGATGTCGCCGGATTGCGACGACGCCGCCGCGCCACCCGCGGACGCGGTGTCGTGGTGGGTCGTCTCGTCCGGCGCGGCGTCGAGGTCGTCGAACAGCGCGTATTGCTGCACCGCACTGAGACCGGAGAAGCCCACGCCCACAAGACGGATTGCCCCGACAGTGCGCGGATCGAGGGCGAGACGCTGGGCGGTGCGTTCGAGATCGTCGAAGTCGGTGGTGGCGGCGGCGGTGGTCGCCGACCTCGTGAGGATCGACATGTCGGAACGTTTGAGCTTCAGCACCACCGTGCGCGCGCCGCGCCCGTCCTTGAGCAGCCGACGATGCGCGTCGGTGGCGGCCTTGCGGATCGCTTTGCGCAGTTCGTCGAGGTCGACGATGTCCTCGGCGAAGGTCGACTCCGCGCTGATCTGTTTGGCCGAGGCGCGTTCGGCGACCGGCCGGTCGTCGATCCCCTGGGCGAGCCGATGCAGAGCGGGTCCGACGGTGGCGCCGAGCACCGATGCGACCTCGACCGTCGACATCCGCGCGAGGTCTCCGATGGTGTCGATTCCCAGCCGTGCGAGGCGATCACCCGAGACCGGCCCGATGCCCCACAGTTTGCGGACGGGCAGTCCGTGCAGGAACTCGATCTCGCCCGACGGCGGGATCACCATCACGCCATCGGGTTTCGCCATCCCCGAGGCGATCTTGGCGAGTTGCTTGCCGCTGCCGAATCCGACGGACGCGGCAAGTCCGCATTCGGTGCGGATGCGGGCGCGCACCTGCTCGGCGAAGTCACGCGCCTGCGCCACGGTCGCCCCGGCGAGTTCGGCCGGTTCGGCGAACGCCTCGTCGAAGGACAGTGTCTCGATCACCGGAACCGCCTCGCGCACAATACGGAACACCCGCTTGCTGACCTTGCCGTAGACCGCGCCGCGCGGGGGCACCACGACGCCGGTGGGGCCGATGAGGCGTCGGGCCTGATGCATCGGCATCGCCGACCTCGCCCCGAACACCCGGGCCTCGTAGCTCGCTCCGGCCACCACTCCCCGGCCGCCCGAACCGCCAACAAGCACCGGACGGCCGCGCAGCGTCGGGCGGGTGAGCTGTTCGACCGAGGCGAAGAAGGCATCCATGTCGAGGTGCATCACCCAGCGTGCGCCGCGTTCGGAGTCGGCCCCGGCCGGTGCCCCGGCCGATCCTCCGCTCGTTCCACGGCTGCCGGACATCCACCGTTCGGGTACGGATGTTCCGTCCGCGATCGTCGAGTCGGAATCCGGGCTCACCACCCGTCCGAGTCTAGTGAGCCGACGTGGTGGGGAGATCGGTCAGCCGGCGGACGTGATCGCGAAGACCGGGATCGACCCGGCGTGTGCGGCGAGGTCGGCGTCGGACGGCTTGGCGTCGAGCCCCTCGGGCAGGAATCGGCCGACCTCCCAGCCCCACTTGCGCAGGTACTCGCCGATGATCGGCGGACGCCGGTCGGGGTCGACCTCCGTGAGTGCCACCACGGTCCGGCGGCGTCCGCGCCGGAGCTCGACGGTCTCGGCGGCGCGTGCGTTCCGGGCCCACTGGGTGTTGCCGCGTGGCGACACGAGGTACTCCCCGCCGTCGTATCGCAGGACGTTGACCGGGACGGTCTGCAGCTTGCCGGTCCGGCGGCCGGGAACGGTGAGGTTCTGCGCACCGGCGAGGTTCACGCCGTGATCGGCGAGCCAGCGGACGGTGCGATTGAAGACGTTGTCGAACCCCTCGGGAGCGCGGTAGTGGATTGTGCCGGTCATCGCGGTGAGCCTTTCGTGATCGTGGACTTTTCGAGAGCGCCGCTCTCGTTTTCTGAGTTTGCACCCACCCGCGCAGGAAATCAAGAGCAGTGCTCTCGAAATGTGAAAGGATCGGATCATGGCGACCGGACGAAGCCGCGCAGAGAATCGCGCGATGATGACCGACGAGATTCGCAGACTGGCGCGCAAGCACCTGGCCACGTACGGCGCCGCCGGATTGTCACTGCGCGCGATCGCCCGTGAGATGGGCGTCGTGTCCTCGGCCGTCTACCGGTACGTACCGAGTCGCGACGACCTGCTGACGATGCTGCTCGTGGAGGCGTACAACGACGTCGGCGACGCCATCGACGCGGCGGTGGCGGTCGTCGAACCAACCCAACGCCGGGAGCGACTGCTCGCCGCCGCGGAGGCCGCCCGGGCCTGGGCACTCGCCGACCCGGCCCGCTGGGCACTGCTCTACGGCAGCCCGGTCCCCGGCTATGCCGCGCCGGGCGAGGAGACGATGGTGCCGGGCACACGCATCCCGGCCCTGCTCCTGCGCGAGTGTGCGGCCGCCTGGTCCGAGGGACTGCTCCGCGACGACCTACCCACCCCCACCGCCGGGGTCGCCGGCGACATGGCCGCCATCCGCGACGAGTTCGGCATCGACGCCCCGGACGACGCCATGGCCGCGTCGACGACCCTCTGGGCGGTCCTCGTCGGCGCGATCAGCCTGGAGACCTTCGGCCAATACGGCAAGGACACCTTCACCCATTCCGCCGACCTGTTCCGGTCGCAGATCGAGCTGACGTTGTCGGGGTTGTTCCAGAGTTAGCTCCACTCCGGTTAAGCGCCCAGATCCAGACTGCCGAACCTCAACTCCGACCGGCAGACGTCGATCGAAGTCTGCCG